>NZ_JANX01000207.1 GCF_000767795.1 Inquilinus limosus MP06
GAGCGTGCCGCCGACCCGGCGATGGCTGGTCCAGGCCAGCGATTCGAGCACGGCGCGGCGGTGCAGCCCGGCGGCGCCGAAGGCGTTGTGCACCCGGCTGTATTCCAGCGCCTCCAGCATCGCCTTCAGGCCGTGCGGCGGCGGCGCCACCTCGACCGCCCAGGCGGCGTCCAGCACGGTCTCGCCGGTGGCGAGGCCGCGGGTGCCGACCTTGTCCTTCAGCCGGCGGACATGCAGGCGGTTCGGCGTGCCGTCCGGCAGCAGCGACGGCACCAGGTAGCAGCCGAGGCCACGCGCCCCCTCCGGCGCGCCTTTCGGCCGGGCGGTGGCCAGCGCCACCCCGGCCCCGGCATTGCTGGTGAACCATTTCAGCCCGGTCAGGCGCCAGGCCGCGCCGTCCAGCTCCGCCACCGTGGTGGTGGCGGCGACGTCGGTGCCGCCATGCAGCTCGGTCGCCCAGGTGCCGCCGGAGAGCGCCCGGCCGTCCATCCGGGTCAAGAGCGGCAGCCACTCATTGCGGACCGGGTCCGGCGCCAGCCGGTCGAGCACCCAGGCGACGGCGCCGGTCATCGTCACCGGGCAGTGCACCGAGACATCGGCCTGCGACAGCATCCCACCCATGACGAAGGACAGCAGGTGCGGCGCCCGCTCCGGCCCGAAGGCCAGGCCGATGACGCCGCGGCGATAGGCGTCGGCATGGCAGGCGCGGTATTCGGCGTTCAACACCACCCGGCCGGCCGGAGCGCCGGTGCCGTCATGGCTTTCCAGCCGCGGCGGGGCGTGCCGGCTGGTGTAGTCGGCCTGCGCCTCCACCGCCTCGCCGACCCAGGCGCCGAACTCGGCCAGCCGGTCGCCGAAGCGCGGCAGCAGGTCGGGGCTGCGCCGGGCCAGGCGGCGCTGCAGGTCGCGGTCGGTGGCGAACAGGTTCAGGCCGCGGATCGCGGGCGGCAGTTCGAGCGGTCGGGTCTCGGTCCGGTCCATGGCGGCCTCCCGGATAGAACGACGGCCCAAAATAGCACGGGGCGGTGCAAGCACCGCCCCGTCATGGATCATCGGCCGCCCGGTATCAGTGGGCGTTGGCCCAGACCTTGCGCTTCACCGAGTAGAGCAGCCCGGCGAAGATGATCAGGAACAGGATCACCTTGACGCCGGTGTGCTTGCGCTCCTCCAGGTTCGGCTCGGCCGTCCACATCAGGAAGTTGACGACGTCCCAGGCCTCCTGCTCGTGCTTGGCCTCGGTGCCGTCTGAATAGGTGACGGCACCGTCGGTCAGCATGTTCGGCATGGCCGTGACATGGCCGGGGAAAGCGGCGTTGTAATTCAGCCCGTCCGGCACCTGGAAGCCCGCCGGCGCGTCGTGGAAGCCGGTCAGGAACGCGTAGATGTAGTTGGGGCCGTCGGTCTCCCCGCCCTCGCCCCGCGCCTTGGCCATCAGCGACAGGTCGGGCGGCACCTTGCCGCCATTCGCCGCCGCCGCCGCCTTGTCGTTCGGGAACGGATTGTGGAACTTGTCCGACGGCAGCGCCGTGCGCTCGATCGGCTCGCCGGCGTCATTGGTGTCGGCGACCTTGTATTCGGCGGCGATCGCCTTGACCTCGTCCTCGCTGAAGCCCAGCCCGCTGAGGTCGCGGTAGGACATCAGGTGCATCGAGTGGCAGTTCGAGCACACCTCCTTGTAGACCTGGAAGCCGCGCTGGGCGGAGGCCTTGTCAAAGGTGCCGAAGAAGCCGGCGAAGGACCAGTTCTGGGCCGCGGGCTCGGCCCCCTCCTCTGCCGCCCGGGCGGCCGGGAGGGCGGTGCCGAGCGCCAGCAGCAGGGCCGCGGCGGTGAGGGCGGGTCGCAGCATGATCTTGTCGAGGAGCGGCATGGTCACGCCTTCACCGTATTCGTAGCGGCCGAGGGCCCGAGGACGGATTCGCTGATGCTGCGCGGCAGCGGCAGCGGCCGTTCGATCTTGCCCAGGATCGGCAGGATCACCAGGAAGTGCAGGAAGTAGTAGACCATGCCGACCTGGCCGATCACCACGGGCAGCCCCTCCGGCGGCTGCGACCCGGCGTAGCCGAGGCCGATCACCGACGCCACCAGCAGCCAGAAGCACCAGCGGTAGATCGGGCGGAAGCGGGCGCTGCGCACCCGGCTGGTGTCGAGCCAGGGCAGCACGAACAGGATGGCGATGGCGCCGAACATGGCGATCACGCCCAAGAGCTTCGCCGGGATGCCGAACAGGCTGAAGGTGATCGAGCGCAGGATCGCGTAGAACGGCAGGAAGTACCATTCCGGGACGATATGCGCCGGCGTCTGCAGCGGGTTGGCCTGGATGTAGTTGTCGGCATGCCCCATCAGGTTCGGCGCGAAGAACACGATGAAGGCATAGAAGATCAGGAACACGGCGATGCCGAAGCTGTCCTTGGCCGTGTAGTACGGGTGGAAGGGCAGCGTGTCCTGCGGGCCCTTGGGGTCGATGCCCGAGGGGTTGTTCGAGCCCGTGATGTGGAAGGCGCCGACATGGATGACGACGACGCCGAGGATCACGAAGGGCAGCAGGAAGTGCAGCGAGTAGAAGCGGTTCAGCGTCGGGTTGTCGACCGCGAAGCCGCCCCACAGCCAGGTGACGATGTTCTCGCCGACCAGCGGGATGGCCGAGAACAGGTTGGTGATGACGGTGGCGCCCCAGAAGCTCATCTGGCCCCAGGGCAGCACATAGCCCATGAAGGCGGTGGCCATCATCAGAAGGAAGATCAGGACGCCGAAGATCCACACCAGCTCACGCGGGCTCTTGTAGGAGCCGTAATACAGGCCGCGGAAGATATGGATGTAGACGGCGATGAAGAACATCGACGCGCCGTTGGCATGGATGTAGCGCATCAGCCAGCCGTAATTGACGTCGCGCATGATGCGCTCGACCGACTGGAAGGCGTAATCGACATGCGGCGTGTACTGCATCGACAGGAACAGGCCGGTGGCGATCATGATCACCAGCATCATCCCGGCGATGGCGCCGAAGTTCCAAAGATAGTTGAAGTTCCGCGGCGCCGGGTACTCGCCGTACTCCTTGTACATCATCGAGAAGATCGGCAGGCGCGAGTCGACCCAGCGGATCACCGGGTTCTGGAAGTTCGCGGGCTGGGCTGAGTGGGCCATGGGAAGTCTCCGGAGCGAGCGGCTCAGCCGATCTTGACTTTGGTGTCGGCGGTGAAGGCGTAGGTCGGCACGGCGAGGTTCGCCGGCGCCGGTCCCTGCCGGATGCGCCCGGAGGTGTCGTAGATCGACCCGTGGCACGGGCAGAACCAGCCGCCATACGGGCCGCGATTCTCACCCGGGTTCTGGCCCAGCGGGATGCAGCCGAGATGGGTGCAGACGCCGATGACGATGAGCCATTCCGGCTTCTGCACGCGGGCCGAATCGGGCTGCGGGTCGGGCAGCTGGTTGAGCGGCACGTCCTCGGCCGCCTTGATCTGGTCTTCCGGCCGGTGCCGGATGAACACCGGCTTGCCGCGCCACTTCACCGTCAGGGACTGGCCGACCGCCACTGGGGTCAGGTCGACATCGATCGACGCCAGGGCCAGGACGTCCTTCGACGGGTTCATGCTGTCGATCAGGGGCCAGGCCACGCTGGCGACGCCGACGGCGCCCACCGCGCCGGTCAGGAGATACAGGAAGTCGCGACGAGTGCCCCCCTCCCCGGATCCGTGATCCCCGGTCGGCGTATGGCTCGGGCCCGGCGTGCCCTGGAGGGTGGTATCCGACATTGTTGCAACGGTCCTTCTTGGTCGACCTTTATCCCCCGCGCCCCCGAGCTGGCTTCGGTCCCGGGTGGCGCAAACACGCAATCCGGGCAGGAGGCGGCTTCGGGTCTATACAATGCCATTCCGACCCTTGCAATTCGCTAGAACCGCACAGCGACGCAGCACCGCGCCCGAGCCCCGACCGACATGCGCCTCGTCCTCTTCGAACCAGACATCCCGCAGAACGCGGGCACCATGATGCGGCTGGCCGCGGCGCTCGGCGTCGCCGTCGACCTGATCGAGCCCTGCGGCTTCCTGGTCGACGACCGGCGGCTGCGCCGCGCGGCCATGGACTACGCGGATTTCCTGGATCTCACGCGCTGGACCAGCTGGCGCCGCTATGCCGAAACGGGCCATTCCGGACGGCTCGTGCTGCTGACCACCAGGGCCAGCCAGCCCTATACGAGCTTCTCGTTTGCGGCCGATGACCGGATCATGGTCGGGCGCGAGAGCGCCGGCGTGCCCGATACGGTGCATGATGCGGCGGATGCCCGCATCGTCATCCCGCTGCGGCCGGAGGCGCGGTCGATCAACGTCGCGACCGCCGCGGCGATGGCGCTGGGCGAGGCGATTCGCCAGACCGGAGCCTCGTTCTGAACCCCTGATCCTGCGGCGCCAATGGACGTTTCGCGCCTCCTCCGCCCGTCCTATGGTGCCGCCGCCGCAACGGAGGCCCGCATGAGCCCGACCCCGCCCGAAACGATCGAATCCCGCAAGGCCGAGGCCGCCGCCTGGTTCGCGACGCTGCGCGACCGGATCTGCGCCGCCTTCGAGGCGATCGAGGACGACTATGCCGGTCCGTTGTCGGACCGGCCGCCGGGCCGGTTTGAGCGCAAGGCCTGGGACCGGCCGGGCGGCGGCGGCGGCGTGATGTCGACCATGCGCGGCCGGGTGTTCGAGAAGGTCGGCGTCAACATCTCGACCGTACATGGCGAGTTCTCCGAGGCCTTCCGGGCCCAGATCCCGGGCGCGACCGGCGACGGGCGGTTCTGGGCCTCGGGCATCAGCCTGGTGGCGCATCTGCAGAGCCCGCTGGTGCCGGCGGCGCACATGAACACCCGGCGGATCGAGACTTCGATCGGCTGGTTCGGCGGCGGCGCCGACCTGACGCCGATGATCCCCGACGAGGCCGACACGACCGAGTTCCATGCCGCGCTGCGGGCCGCCTGCGACCGGTACGATCCCGGCTACTACCCGCGCTTCAAGGAGTGGTGCGACAAGTACTTCTTCCTGCCTCACCGGGACGAGCCGCGCGGGGTCGGCGGCATCTTCTTCGACAATGTCGACACCGGCGGCTGGGATGCCGATTTCGCCTTCACCCGCGATGTCGGCCTGGCCTTCCTCGACGTCTATCCGCGCATCGTCCGCCGCCACATGGACCGGCCCTGGACCGAGGCGCAGCGGGCCCACCAGCTGCAGCGCCGCGGCCGCTATGTCGAGTTCAACCTGCTCTATGATCGCGGCACCACCTTCGGGCTGAAGACCGGCGGCAACACCGAGGCGATTCTGATGTCGCTGCCGCCCCTCGTCGCCTGGCCCTAGAGATCGTTTGATAATGCTGCTGGCGCGGCCGTCTGACGGCGGTTTCTCCGCTTCCGGTGCCCACGCACCAACATGCGCTGCGCTCCGGATCTCGAACCACCACCAGCCGACTCACGCCAGCGCATTCTGAAGCGATCTCTCGCAGTGAACGCGCGGATCATCCCGGCATAGTCGGTCCTGACCTGCTGAATTGCCGGGTGGACAGCGCGGACGGGTCGTCGTGAACTCGCCCTCTTGATCAAAATCCCAGGGGGAGGCACAGGAATGGCGGTGCAGGCTTCGGGTCCCATCGGGCTTCGCGATGCGGAGCGGCGGCACGCCATTGCCGCGGCCACGATCGGCAACGGGCTCGAATGGTTCGACTTCACCGTCTACGGCTTCTTCACCCCGATCATCGCCCGGCTGTTCTTCCCGGCCGGCGACGACCTGACCTCGATCCTGCTGACCGTCGGCACCTACGGCGTCGGCTTCTTCATGCGGCCGGTCGGCGCCGTGGTGCTGGGCGTGTATGCCGACCGCGCCGGGCGCAAGGCGGCGCTGACCCTGACCATTCTCCTGATGGCGGTCGGCACCGCCCTGCTGGGCTTCGCCCCGACCTACGCCCAGGCCGGCATCGCCGGGCCGCTGGTGATCGTGCTGGCGCGGCTGATCCAGGGCTTCTCCGCCGGCGGCGAGATCGGCGGCGCCACCGCCTTCCTGATCGAATACGCCCCGGCGAAGCGGCGCGGCTACTACGCCAGCTGGCAGCAGACCAGCCAGGCCTTGGCCGTGGTGCTGGGCGGCATCTGCGGCACCATCGTTACCCAGGCGCTGGACCCGGCGGCGATCGACAGCTGGGGCTGGCGCGTGCCATTCCTGTTCGGCCTGTTGATCGGCCCGGTCGGCTTCTACATCCGCGCCCGGATCGACGAGACGCCGGTCTTCACCGACGACCGCACCCGCAAGAGCGAATCGCCGCTGCGCGACGCCCTGGCCGAGCACCCGCGCGGCATCGCCTCCGGCTTCGGCGTCACCATCCTGTGGACGGTCTGCACCTATGTGCTGCTGTTCTACATGACCACCTACGCCAACAAGCAGCTGGGCATCTCCCTGGCCGACGCCTTCATCGCCACCACCATCGGCGGCGTGGTGCTGATGCTGGGCTGCCCGGTGGCTGGCATGCTGTCCGACCGGGTCGGCCGCCGGCGCCTGCTGCTGTCCGCGGCGGTCGCCATCGGCGTTCTGGTCTGGCCCCTCTTCGCCTGGGTCAACGCCAACCCGACCCTGGCGGTGCTGGCGACGGTGCAGGCCATCCTCGGGCTGCTGCTGGCCGCCTTCACCGGACCGGCGCCGGCCCTGCTGGCCGAGCAGTTCCCGGCCGGTCTGCGCTCCACCGGCCTGTCGCTGGCCTACAACTTCGCCGTGACCATCTTCGGCGGCTTCGCGGCGGTGATCGTCACCCTGCTGATCGAGGAGACCGGCAGCAAGCTGGCGCCGAGCTTCTACGTGATCGCCGCGGCCGTGGTCAGCGCCCTGACCCTGCTGGCCATGCGCGACCGCACCGGCCAGCCGATCGACTGAGAGCGGCCTCGCCATTCGCCAGGGCCGTGGCGCAGGGCCGGACGCACCCGCGGCCCACACCGCGCGACGCGGCTCCGCCGCCCGCACCTACATCGGCTTCGGGTCGAAGCTGTCCGCGCGGGCCAGGGCCCAGCTGTCGGAATAGAGCGGGCTGCGCGACGTGCCGTCCAGCAGCTCGCCCGGCTTGGCGAAGTAGTGCAGCTGCGAGAACAGGCGGATCTCCGCCGTCCCGGTTCGCTGCACCAGGTGGTGCGGCCCCAGCTGCGACGGATGCTCCAGCCCCGCCGCCGCAAGCATCTCGGCCAGCGCCTTCATGGTGTTGCGGTGGAAGTTGCGCACCCGATCGGCCTTGTCCGGCACCACCAGGGCACGCTGCCGCAGCGGGTCCTGGGTGGCGACGCCGGTCGGGCAGCGGTTGGTGTGGCAGCTCTGCGACTGGATGCAGCCGATCGCGAACATGAAGCCGCGCGCCGCATTGGCCCAGTCGGCGCCGATCGCCAGCACGCTGGCGATGTCGAAGGCGCTGACCACCTTGCCGGCGACGCCGAGCTTGATCTTGCCGCGCAGATCGGCGCCGACCAAGCTGTTGTGCACGAACAGCAGCCCCTCGCGCATCGGCACGCCGAGATGGTCGGTGAACTCCACCGGCGCCGCGCCGGTGCCGCCCTCGGCCCCGTCGACGACGATGAAGTCGGGCAGGATGCCGGTCTCCAGCATCGCCTTGACGATGCCCATGAACTCCCACGGATGGCCGAGACAGAACTTGAAGCCGACCGGCTTGCCGCCCGACAGCTCGCGCAGCCGGGCGATGAAGCCCATCATCTCGATCGGAGTCGAGAAGGCGCTGTGCCGCGACGGCGAGATGCAGTCCTGCCCGACCGGCACGCCGCGGGTTTCGGCGATCTCCGGCGTCACCTTGCGGGCCGGCAGAATGCCGCCATGGCCCGGCTTGGCCCCCTGGCTCAGCTTGATCTCGATCATCTTGACCTGGTCGCTCTTCGCCTGCTCGGCGAAGCGCTCCGGGTCGAACTGCCCGTCGGCGGTGCGGCAGCCGAAATAGCCGCTGCCCAGCTCCCACACCAGGTCGCCCTGGTTCTCCCGATGGTAGGAGCTGATGCTGCCCTCGCCGGTGTCATGGGCGAAGCCACCCATCTTGGCGCCCAGGTTCAGCGCCCGGATGGCGTTGGCGCTGAGCGCGCCGAAGCTGATCGCCGAGATGTTGAACACCGAATGCGAGTACGGCCTGGCGCATTGCGGCCCGCCGACGGTGATGCGGAAGGTCGCCGGGTCGGGCACCGGCACCGGCCGGGTGGAATGGCCGATGAACTCGTAGCCCGGCTCGTAGACGTCGAGCAGCGTGCCGAACGGCTTCTCGCCGCCCTCGTTCTTGGCCCTTGCGTAGACCAGCGAGCGCTGGGCGCGGGAGAAAGGCAGCTTCTCGTTGTCGGCCTCCAGCAGGTACTGCCGGATCTCCGGCCGGATCGCCTCGACCAGATAGCGGATGTGGCCGATCACCGGATAGTTGCGGCGCACCGCGTGCGGCGCCTGGGTCAGGTCCCAGATTCCAATCAGGCTGAGCAGCCCGGCGGCCAGCGTCACCGGCCACAGCCAGTACGCCTGCGCGATCAGCGGCAGGGTGACGAGGGTGATCAGCACCAGCAGGACGAAGGCGACATAGCGGTTCAGCAGGGACATCGGCGGCTCCGCGGTTCGCGACTCGCCCCGACGATACGCCGGCGAGGCGAAGCGGCGAAACCGCGGCGTCCCTCCGTGCGAAAAGTTCTGGCGGGGTGTCGGAACCGGGCCCGCCCGCTCGTCCTGTGGTCGATCCCGGCGTGCGAGACGCCGCCATCGCCCGGCCTCAAGCAGCGTGGTAGGCCACTGTACAGGAGCAACGACTATGAGAAAGGTCATCGCCGCCGCATTCATCAGCCTGGACGGCGTGATGCAGGCCCCTGGCGGGCCGGACGAGGATCCGACCGGCGGCTTCGCGTTCGGCGGCTGGCTGTTCCATCACTGGGACGAGGCCTCGGGCAAGGTGATCGGCGAGACCCTCGGCAGCCCCTATGACCTGCTGCTCGGCCGCAAGACCTACGAGATCTTCGCCGCCTACTGGCCGTATGTCCCGGCGGACGATCCGATCGGCAAGGCCTTCAACGCCGCGACGAAGTATGTCGCCTCCCGCTCGGCCGTTCCCCTGACCTGGCAGAACTCCGTGGCCCTGCGCGGCGACGCGGCCCAGGCGGTGGCCGAGCTGAAGCGGCACAGCGGCCCGCCCCTGCTGCTGCAGGGCAGCACCGACCTGATCCAGACCCTGCTGGCGCACGACCTGATCGACGAGTTCCGGCTGATGACCGTCCCGGTCCTGCTCGGCCCCGGCAAGAAGCTGTTCGGCCGCGGCACCATCCCGGCCGGGCTGAAGCTGGTCAGCAGCCGGACGTCGACCACCGGGGTGGTGATGAGCACCTATGTCCGGTCCGGCGATGTGACCACCGGGTCCTTCGTGCAGATCGAGCCGTCCGCGGCCGAGCTGGCCCGGCGTGAGCGGATGAAGCGGGAGGGATGAGGCGATCGGAGGCCGCCGGATGTCGGGACGACTCAAATTGCCTCTCCCGCCGGACGCGGGAGAGGCCGGACGTCCGCAGGACGGCCGGGTGAGGGCTGGCCCAGGCCTCGACAAAAT
>NZ_JANX01000208.1 GCF_000767795.1 Inquilinus limosus MP06
GGGCCGGGCAGCTTGCGCCCGTCCCAGGTCAGGCAGGCGCCCAGGTCATTGACCACCGCCGGGTCGCCGTCCAGCCGCATGCCGCCGGAGTCGATCTCGCGCAGGTAATGCGGCAGCAGGGCCAGGCCGTGGGTGGTCTTGCCCAGGCAGTCGCCCTCGACCAGCACCTCGGCGACATCCGCCGCCTTGTCGGCCGGCATGCCGGCCTTGCCCAGCAGGGTGCGGGCGAAGCTGGCCAGTGCTTGGGCATCATAGAGATCCGCCATCAGCTGGTGTGCCGGTTGCGGTGGACGATGACGCGGTCCAGCGCCTCCCAATCCCATTCGATGCCCAGCCCCGGCTTGTCCGACGGGATGGCGCGGCCGTTCTCGATCCGGATGTCCTCGGTGGTGACGAGGTCGAGCTGCGGGATGTATTCCAGCCAGCGGCTGTTCGGCACGGCGCAGCACAGCGGCAGGTGCAGCTCCATCAGGAAATGCGGGCAGACCGGCACGTTGAAGGCCTCCGCCATATGGGCGACCTTCAGCCAGGGGGTGATGCCGCCGATGCGACCGACATCGACCTGGACGATCGAGCAGGCGTCGCTCTGCAGGTAGTCCTTGAACTGGGAGATGCTGTACATCGACTCGCCGACCGCGATCGGCACGCTGGTCGACGCCGCCAGCCGCTGATGGGCGCGGACGTCGTCGGCGTGGATCGGCTCCTCGAACCAGGCGATGCCGACCTCCTGGAAGCGGCGCACCCGGCGCACCGCCTCGTCCAGGGTGAATCCCTGGTTGGCGTCGGTCATGATCTCCCAGGCGTCGCCGACCTGCTCGCGCACGGCCGACAGCCGGGCCATGTCCTCGGCCACATGCGGCCGGCCGACCTTCACCTTGGTGCCGCCGAAGCCCTTCTCCTTGGCCTGCAGCGCCTCCTCGACCAGCGCCGCCTGGTCCAGGTGCAGCCAGCCGCCCTCGGTGTAGTAGAGCTGGATGCTGTCCTTGGCGCCGCCGGCCAGCCGGTGCAGCGGGATGCCGGTGCGGCGGCTGCGCAGGTCCCACAGCGCCGTGTCGATGGCGGCCAGCGCGATCGAGGTCAGGGCCCCGACCGTGGTGGCGTGGACGCGGTAGAACAGGTCGCGCCAGATCCGCTCGATATCGTCGGCCTCCCGGCCGATCAGGAGCGGCGCCAGGTGGTCGTCCAGCAGCCGGGCGACGGAGGAGCCGCCGGTGCCGATGGTGTAGCTGTAACCGGTGCCGACGGCGCCGTCCGCGTCGGTGATGCGGACCATCGGCGTCTCCTGCAGCTCGAAGGCCTGCACCGCGTCGGTGCGCTTGACCTTGGGCTTCAGGTCGGCCTGCAGGATCTCGACGGAAACGATCTTGGCCACGGGGGATGTCCTCTGCGGTGAGAAGGGATGGCCGGTCAGGCCGGTTCGTCGGCCGTCCAGCCGTCATAGCGCCGCCAGGAGGCGCGCAGATGCCGCTCCAGGGCGGCGGCCGCGCCGTCCTCGTCGCCCGTCTCGATGGCGGCCAGGATGGCCTGGTGCTCGATGATCGTCGGGGCGATGTCCTGCGGCACCTTGGCGAACAGCCGGGCGTGGTGCAGGTGGGGATGCAGGTCGCGCACGCTGCGGGCCAGGATCTCGTTGCCGGCACCGTCCAGCATGGCTTCGTGGAAGGCCTGGTCGGCCTGGTTGGCGGTCAGGTAGTCGCGGGCCTTACGGCCGAGCCGGCCGCCCTCCATCGCCTCCAGGCTCTCGCGCATCCGCCCGATCGCGGCGGCCGGGCGGCGGCGCGCCACCTGCCGCGCGGCCCAGCCCTCGGCCAGGACGCGATAGGCCAGCAGCTGCTCGAACCAGTCGCGCGGCGGTACCGGCGCCACCGAGAAGCCGGCGAAGGAGGAGGCGGCGACCAGCCCGTCCGCGGCGAGGCGCGTCAACGCCTCGCGGATCGGCGACGAGCTGACCTCCAGCTCACGCGACAGGGCATCGATGTTCAGCCGCGCGCCCGGTTCATAGACCCGGTCGAGGATGCGCTCCTGCAGCACCCGCATGACCTGGTCGGCCAAGGCAACGCGGGAGATGGCGGCTTTCGGCGGCATGACGATCCTCCCCGGATACACCGGCCTGATAGCGGCCCGGGCGGGAATGAGTCAATCATGCATCGTGGATCGTGCATGATTTGTCGCGCGTCGAACAACGACATGATCTTCGATCTGCAGGCGGTGGACCTGCCGCGGAGCTATCGCGTCCGGCTCAACTTCTGAGCGGGACCTTCGGGTCGGCGGGGCCGGCGGCCCCGCGCCGGCAATCATCCCGTCCGCGTCTCGAAAACGCAGAACTGGTTCTCTTCCGGATCGACCATCACCGTGTAGCCATCGGCCTCGCGCTGGACCCTGGCGCCGAGGCTCAGCAGGCGCCGCACCTCGGCGGCGCGATCCGCTGCGGTGATGTCGAGATGGACGCGGTTGTTCGTGTAGTCGCGCCCCGGCACCTGGTGGAAGCACAGGCTGGGGCCCGGTCCGTCGACCAGGACGACGGGGTCGGTCTCCGGCGTCAGGCCCAGCGCGGCCAGGCGCTCGATCTCCGCCCGGTCGTAGGGGCGCACGGCATAGCCGTCGAGCGCCGCGGCCCAGAATCGGGCCAGGGCCGGCGCCGAACGGCTTTCGAACACGATCTCCCGCAGCCGGCCCATCGGTCTCCCTCCCAGGGTCAGAGCGGCAGGCGCACCGTGCAGCGCAGCCCGCCCATCGGCGAGGTCGACAGCATCAGGTCGCCGCCGTGCCGCCGCGCCACGTCGCGGGCGATGGCGAGGCCCAGCCCGGTGCCGCCGGTCTCCTGGTTGCGCGATTCGTCCAGCCGGACGAAGGGCTTCATCGCCTCCTCGCGCTGGTCCGGCGGGATGCCCGGGCCGTCATCGTCCACCACCAGGGCGACGGCGTGCTCGTCCTGGATGACCGACAGCCAGATGTGCCGCGCGTGCCGCCGCGCATTCGACAGCAGGTTCGCCAGGCAGCGTCGCATCGCCTCGCGCCGCAGCGGCAGCACCTGGCTCTCCGGCGCGTCGAAGGCGATGTCGGCGCCTTCCCGCCGCGCCGCCACCACCACCTCCTCAAGGAAGGCGGAGAGGTCGGTCGGCGTCGCCTCCTCGGTGCCCTCGCCGCGGGCGAAGGCGAGGTAGGCATCGATCATCTGCCGCATCTCCTCAACATCGGCGCGCAGCTCGTCGATGTCGGGCCCGTCGCCGAGCATGGCGAGTTGCAGCTTCATCCGGGTCAGCGGCGTGCGCAGGTCGTGGCTGACGCCAGCCAGCATCTCGGTGCGCTGCTGGATCTGGCGGCGGATGCGGTCGCGCATGTCGATGAAGGCCTCGGAGGCCTGGCGGATCTCCTCCGCCCCATGCGGCCGGAACCCCGGCATGTCGCGGCCCTTGCCGAAGCGGTCGGCGGCGATGGCGAGGCGCCGGATCGGGCGCAGCTGGTTGCGCATGAAGATGATGGCGACGGCCGACAGGATCACCGTCGACCCCAGCATCGACAGGTAGAACAGGTTGGTGGTGAAGCTGGACAGCCGCTTGGACGGAACTTCGACCGTCAGCACGCCGTCGGACAGCTGCATCCGGACGACGTCGGTGTCGTTCTCGTCGCCGGATTGGATGGTGAAGTCGTAGGGCTGCGACGCCCGAATGCCCCGGGCCAGGGCGCGCTGGCCCTCATCCAGGGCATCGCCGCTGGTCGACCCCAGCTCGACGCCGGGGTCGAAGCTGTAGACCAGCCCGGTGTTCCGCTGCGCCCGGCTGAACACGGCGGCGCGGGCGATCGGGGTCATGCCGCCGCCGATCTCGTCGATGGTCAGGCCGATCTCGCCGGAGACGGTGCGGGCCATCGTCGTGGTGATCACGTCGATGTGGCGGCCGAAGAAGACGTAGGTCGAGATCGCCTGGGCCAGGATCATCGGCGTGACGATGATCACCAGCGCCCGGCCGAACAGGGTCCGCGGCAGGAACCTCTTGATCCTCGCCCGCAGCCGGAGGGGGGTGGACAGCCGGGGCAGGGCGGGGGCGCGCATCATCCGTCGGGTCTCAGCACATAGCCTTCGCCGCGCACGGTATGGAGATAGCGGGGCAGGCGCGGGTCGGGCTCGATCTTACGCCGAAGCCGCGTCACCTGCACGTCGACCGCCCGGACGCCGCCGTCGATGGTGCCGGATTCGGTCAGCGCCTCGCGCGACACGGTCTCGCCGGCATGCTGGGCCAGGATGCGCAGCAGGTTCTCCTCGCCGGTGGTCAGGCGCACGCGCTCGCCCTCCTGCAGCAATTCGCCGCGCTCGATGTCGAAGGTGAAGGCGCCCAGCCGGATGGTGCCGGTGGCGCGGGGCGGCGGCGGGGCCAGGCGGCGCAGGATGCTGTTGATGCGCAGCACCAGCTCGCGCGGCTCGAACGGCTTCGGCAGGTAGTCGTCGGCGCCGCTCTCCAGCCCGGCGATGCGGTCCTCCGGCTCGCCGCGCGCGGTCAGCAGCAGGATCGGCGTGCTCATGCGCTGGCGCAGGTCGGCGGTCAGCTGCAGCCCGGTCTCGCCCGGCATCATCACGTCCAGCACCAGCAGGTCGAAGGCGATCGCCGCCAGCTTCTCCCGCGCATCCGCGGCGTCGACCGCGGCGGTGACCAGGAAACCGTTCTCCATCAGGTATTTGCGCAGCAGCTCGCGGACCCGGCGGTCGTCCTCGACGACCAGGATGTGGGCGGGCTCGTCGGCGGCCATCGTCATCGGCGTCTACCGGCTGGCGACACGGGGGGCGGCGGCCGGCGCGTCCGGCTCCTCCTCCAGCGCCGTCGGCTCGCTCAGCGCGATCAGCCCCTCCAGCACCTTGCGGAAGCCGTCCACCGCCTCCGCCCCGGCATTGCGGTAGGCTTGGCCGATCAGCTTGCGCTGGCTCTCGAACAGCTGCCGCTCCAGCCCCTCGCCCTTGTCGGTCAGGGTCAGCAGGCGCTGCCGCCGGTCGCGCTGGCCCTGCTGCTGTTCGACATAGCCGCGCTCGACCAGCTCGTTCAGGACTCGGCCCAGGCTCTGCTTGGTGATGCGCAGGATCGCCAGCAGCGCACTGACTGTGATCTCCGGATGCCGCCCGATGAAATAAAGCGCACGGTGATGGGCCCGGCCGAGACCCAGGGTTGCGAGCAGCGCATCGGGCTCGGCAGTGAAGCCGCGATAGGCGTAGAATAGCAGTTCGATGCCTTGGCGGATCTCCTCCTCGCGGAGGAAGAGCGGGTTCACGGGCGATTTTATGTCAGCCATGTTGACTTGTTTTGACCCCGAATGTTACCGCTCACGGTCCGACGGCGACACAAATGACAATGCGGGAAAGGCCCATCATGTCGACGACTCCTCCCTTCCACGACCGTGACGGCTGGATATGGATGGACGGCAAGCTGGTCGAATGGCGTAGCGCCAACATCCACGTCCTGACTCACGGCCTACACTACGCCAGTTCTGTATTCGAAGGGGAGCGGGCTTACAACGGCCGGATCTTCAAGGGCACGGAGCACTCGAAGCGGCTGGAGTTCTCGGCCACCACGCTGGGCATGAAGCTGCCCTTCAGCACGGCGGAGCTGGATGCGGCAAAGGCGCTGACCCTTGAGAAGAACGGCCTGACCGATGCCTATATCCGCCCGGTCGCCTGGCGCGGGTCGGAGATGATGGGTGTCTCGGCCCAGGCCAACACCATCCATGTCGCCATCGCGGTGTGGGAATGGCCGAGCTACTTCTCGGCCGAGGCCAAGATGAAGGGGATCCGCCTGACCCTGTCCGACTGGCGCCGCCCGTCGCCGGAGTCCGCCCCGGTGCACGCCAAGGCGGCCGGGCTGTACATGATCTGCACCCTGGCCAAGCACAAGGCCGAGGCCGCGGGCTACCAGGACGCGCTGATGTACGACTATCGCGGCTATGTCGCCGAGGCGACCGGCGCGAACGTCTTCATCGCCATCGACGGCAAGCTGCACACGCCGACCGCCGACTGCTTCCTCAACGGCATCACCCGCCAGACCGCGATCGAGCTGGCGCGCCGCAACGGCATCGAGGTGGTCGAGCGGCACATCCAGCCGGACGAGCTGGCGAAGGGCACGGAAGTGTTCCTGACCGGCACCGCGGCCGAGATCACCCCGGTCGGTGAGATCGGCCCGCACCGCTTCACCCCGGGCCAGATCTGCAAGGCCATGATCGACGCCTACTCGGCCGAGGTCCGGAAGGAACCGAAGGCGGCGGCGGCCTGAAGTTGAGCTGAGCCACCCCAGGGGCGCGTCTCGGAAGCGGGACGCGCCCCTTTCTGTTTCTGCCCGGCAGCCGGCCGGACGGTGCCGCCGGAGCCCCCCTCACCCGAAATCGCTGCGCGATTTCGGCCTCTCCCCAAGGAGAGGTGATGTTTCCCTCTCCTTGGGGAGAGGGAGGGTGAGGGGGCTGGCGCCGGCCCTTCAGCGCGTCACCACCGATACTTGATGCTGCCGATCACCGTCTGGCCCAGGCCCTCGTAGCAATAGCCCTGGGCGCAGGTGGTGTAGTCGCGGTCGAACAGGTTGGTGGCGTTGACCGCCAGCTGCAGCCCGTCCAGCCGCGGCTCGATCGCGCCGAGATCGTAGCGGATGGCGGCGTCGAACAGCGTCACGGCGTCGTTGCGGCCGGTCGAGTTGTCGTCGTCGCGATAGCTCGACCCGATATAGCGCACGCCGGCGCCCAGGCTAAGCCCCGGCACGATCCGGTCCGGCACCCGGTAGTCGGCCCAGGCGGAGACGATGTGGTTCGGGATGCCGGACGGGTCCTTGCCCTCGGTCGCCTCCGTGCCTTCGGTGACCTCGGGGTCGAGATAGGTGTAGGCGAGCTGCAGGCTCAGCCCGTCGCCGAGATCGGCGAGGCCCTCCAGCTCGATGCCGCGCACCCGCACCTCGCCGCGGGCGGCCCTGTAGTTGACATGGGCCGAGTCCGCAATCAGCCCGTTCTCCTGCGTCATCTGGAACACCGAAGCGGTGATCAGGCTGTTCAGCCCTTCGGGCTGGACCTTGATGCCGGCCTCGATCTGCTCCCCGGTCGTCGGCTTGAACAGGCGGCCCTGCCAGTCCGTCCCCGTGTTCGGGGTGAAGGAGGTGGCGTAGGAGACATAGGGCGCGAGGCCGAAATCGGTGACGTAGCTCAGGCCGACGCGGCCGGTGAAGGCGCTGTCGGAGGCGTCCTGCTCGGTGCCGGCGAGACGTTCCCGGCTGGTGGTCTTGAGCCAGTCATGCCGGCCGCTCAGCGTCAGCAGCCAGCCGCCGAAGCGGATCTGGTCCTGCAGATAGACGCCGATCTGCTGCTGCTGCTGCAGGGTGCGGGCGTAGACTGGTGGCTGGCTGATGTGCTGCTTGCCGTAGTTCTGCGTGACCAGATCGAGGTCCGGCGCCGGCCCGTCGCCCGCGATATGGGTGGTGTCGAGGAAGGTGTAGTCCACGCCGGCCAGCAGGGTGTGCTGCACCGGCCCGGTGTTGAAGCGCAGCTGCGCCTGGTTGTCGACCGACACCGTGTCCAGGCTCTCGCGGTCCTGGCCGGCGCGGCGGAACACGGTGTTGCCGTCGTCGGACAGGCCGGTGATGTAGACGTAGCGGGTGTTGGCATCGACATGGGCGTAGCGGAAGCTCTGCCGCAGCGTCAGAGCGTCGTCGACCCGGTGCTCGATCTGGTAGCCGGCGCGCACGCTCTCCATGTCCAGATCGTTCCAGGCCGGATCCGCGGTGCGGATGTCGAGCAGGCCCGTGGCCGGCGAGTAGTAGTTGAACAGGCTGCCGCCGGTCTTGTCCTTCTGGTAGGCGCCGAGGAAGGTGACCGTGGTGTCCTCGTTCGGCCGCCAGGTGAAGGCCGGGGCGATATAGGCGCGGTCATCCGGCACCGCCGGCATCTGGGTGTCGCTGTCGCGGAACAGGCCGGTCAGGCGCCAGGAGAACCGGTTCTCGTCGTCCAGCGGGCCGCCCAGGTCGAACTGGCCCTGATAGCGGTCATGGTTGCCGAATTGCAGCTCGGCCTCGCGCAGCGGCTGGTCCGGCGGGCGCTTGGTGACCAGGTCGACCAGCCCGGCGGGCGAGGACAGGCCGTAATTGGCCGAGGCCGGGCCGCGCAGCACGTTGATGGCCGCCAGGCCGTAGGGCTCGGTGCGGATACCGGCGAAGACCTGGCCGGTCGGCTGCCGCAGCCCGTCGCGGAAGATGCCGAAATAGGCGGCGTCGAAGCCGCGGATCCAGAACTGGTCGAGCCGCGGCGAGAAGCCGTAGAGGCCGGTCAGGATGCCGGGGGTGTAGGCCAGCGCCTCCTGCAGGCTCTGCGCGTTGCGGGCATCCAGCTGGCCGCGGGTGACGACCGAAATCGACTGCGGCGTCTCGAGCAGCGGCGTGTCGGTCTTGGTGGCGCTGGCGCTGGTCGTGGCGGTGAAGCCCCGCACTTCTGTGGTCGGCGTCTCCGCGCCGCCCTGCACCACGATCGGGGCCAGCGTCACTCCCGCGTCGCCGGCCGGTCCCTGCGCCTCGGCCTGGGCGAGGGTCGGCGTCGGCGCGAGCGCCGTGGTGGCGAGCAGCCCGAGGAGGAGGCAGGCGCGGGGGCTGGGTCGATGTCGCATCGGTGGGATGGGCTCCGGTTGCGGGGAAGGGCGGCAGGGTTGCCAAGGGCGCGATGTCGCGCTAATTGACACTAATTCTCATTCTCGTCTAGTTCGAATGGGAACGTGACCAGGACAAATTCATGAGCCGATCCAAGGCGCTGGCCTGCGCCCTCCTGCTGCTGACCTGTCTCTTCGTCCTGCCGGCCCGGGCGGGCTGGCCGGTGACCGTGACCGACGCCGCCGGCCGGCAGGTGACGGTGCCGCATCAGCCGCGGGCGGTGCTGCTGGGCGCCGGCATTAACCTGGTGGCGCTGGCGTTGGTCGACCCCGACCCGGTGTCGCTGCTCGCCGGCTGGGCCGACGACACGCGGCAATATGATCCCGGCCTCTACGCCGCCTTCCTGGCCCGGTTCCCGCGCCTGGCCGAGGTGCCGGTGGTCGGCGGCGGCACGGATGACAGCTTCTCGCTGGAGAAGTCGCTGACCGTAGGGGCCGATCTCGCCATCTTCGGCGCCTGGCAGGCGGAGACGGAGCAGGGGCGAATGATCCTGGACCGGCTGACCGCGGCCGGTGTGCCGGCGGTGGTGGTCGATTTCAACCGTCGGCCGCTGGCAAACACGGCGCCGGGCATCCGGCTGCTGGGCCGCGTGCTGGGCCGGGAGGACCGGGCCAACGCCTTCGCCGATTTCTGGGAGGCGCGGCTGGACCGCATCCGCCGGCGCATGGCCGCCCATCCGGAACCCGGCCCGGCCGTGCTGATGCACGCCTATCCACAGCCGGACGATTGCTGCTGGGCGTTCGGTGAGACCGGGCTGGGCGAGCTGGTGTCGCTGGTTGGCGGCCGCAACATCGCCGCGGACCGGTTCCCGGATGCCGGGGGCGGGGTGCTCAGCCTGGAATATGTGATCGGCCGGGACCCGCAGGTCTACATCGCCACCGGCCTGCCGCAGGCCGACGGCGTGCCGGG
>NZ_JANX01000209.1 GCF_000767795.1 Inquilinus limosus MP06
GATGAGCGTGTCGCTGCCGGCGCTGCCGGACAGGTTCTCGATCGAAATCAGGGTGTCGCCCTGGGCGTGGCCGCCGCTGCCCTTGCCGGTCGACAGGTCGACCGAGACCGGGGCATTGCTGCCGTAGTAGCTGGCGGTGTCGACGCCCGCGCCGCCCTCGAGCCGGTCGGCCCCGGCGCCGCCGCGCAGCACGTCGCCGCCGTTCCAGCCCTGCAGGGTGTTGGCCCCGGCGCTGCCGATGAGCGTGTCATTGCCCTGGCTGCCGGACAGGTTCTCGATCGCGGTCAGGATGTCGCCCTGGGCTTCGCCGCCCGTGCCCGTGCCGGCGGCGAGATCGACCGAGACCCCGATGGTGCCGGCGTAGTAGCTGGCGGTGTCGGTGCCGGCGCCGCCGTCGAGCTCGTCCGCCCCGTCACCGCCCCGGAGCACGTCATTGCCCTCCCCGCCCGCCAGGCCGTTCTGGGCGGCGTTGCCGACCAGGGTGTTGGCCGATGCGTTGCCGGACAAAGCGAAAAAGCCGGTGCCGCCGATGGTGCCGGCCTCGACATTCTCGGGCAGGGCGTAGACGGGCACCGGTCCCGGGACGGGGACGATCAGGATGGTGTCGTAGCCGCCGCCCGCGCTCTCGGCGACCTGATCGTAGAACCATTGGAACACAAACTCGCCGACCATGACGTAGGTGGCGTCGTTCAGCCGATAGGTGTCGTTGCCGGCGCCGCCGGCCAGCGTGTCCAGGCCGGTGCTTCCATCCAGGATGTTGGCCGCCGACGAGCCGGTCAGCACATCGCCCCAGTTGCTGCCGAGCAGGTTCTCGATCGAGACCAGGACATCGCCCGCGGCATCGCCGCCGCTCGCCGTGCCGGCCCCGAGATCGACCGAGACGCCGCCGCCGCTGGCGGCATAGAGGACCCAGTCGGCTCCCTCGCCGCCGTCGAGCCGGTCGGCTCCGGCGCCGCCCACGAAGCTGTCATTGCCGGCACCGCCCGACAGGGTGTTGGCATCGGCCGTGCCGATCAGCGTATCGTTGAAGGCGCTGCCGGCGAGGCTTTCGATCGAGACCAGTTCGTCGCCCACGGCCGTGCCCCCGGCCACCGTCCCCGCCGCGAGGTCGATCGTGACGCCGGCGGTGCTGTCGCTGTAGCTGGCGGTATCCACCCCGGCCCCGCCGTCGAGATGATCGGCCCCGGCGCCACCCTTCAGGCGATCGTCGCCCGAGCTCCCGAGCAGGGTGTTGGCGGCGGCGTTGCCGATCAGCGTGTCGTTGGATGTGCTGCCAAGAAGATTCTCGATCGAGATCAGCCTGTCCCCCGCGGCCGCGCCCCCGGACCCGGTGCCGGCCTGGAGATCGACGGTGACGGCGACGGCGCCGTCGATATAGACCGCCCAGTCGATGCCGCCCCCGCCGTCGAGGCGATCGGCCCCGGCGCTGCCTTGCAGCGTATCGGCGCCGTTTAGGCCCATCAGCATGTCGTTGCCGTCGAGGCCGTACAAGTCGTTGTCGTCGTTGTTGCCGTTGAGGGCGTTGGCCAGGACGTTGCCGAACAGGTCGAAGGCGTCGTCGCCGCTGAGGTAGGCGGCCTCGACATTGTCGGGCAGCGTGTAGCTGCCCACATCGGCATCGGCCTCGAGCTGGACGCTGTCGTAGCCGCCATTCGCGGCCTCGGTGACCTCGTCGTAGAGGAGGGGTGTCATGCCGACCGAGCTGGTGCCGCCCAGCCGATAGTCGTCATTGCCGGCACCGCCGGCCAGCAGATCGTGGTCGCTGCCGCCCTCGAGCACGTCGTTGCCGGTGCCGCCGTCGAGCGTGTCCTCGCCGCTGTTGCCCATCAGCATATCGTCGCCGGCCCCGCCGCCCAGTGCATCGTTGCCGTTGTTGCCGCCGATGAGGTTGGCCAGCGCATTGCCGGTCAGGGTGAACCCGTCATCACTGCCGACGGCGCCCCATTCGACATTGGCCGGCAGGACATAGCTGCTGAGATGGGCGGCGGCGACGACGTAGACGATGTCCCTGCCGGCGCCGGCCGCTTCGACCACCAGGTCGTAGCGATAGTGGACCGCACCGCCCGAGACATAGGAACTGTCGTCATACAGAAAGTAGGAGTCGTCGCCGGCGCCGCCCGCCAACGTGTCGTAAGCGGCCAGGAAGGGAAGGCTGGCGTCGTCCACGTCGCCATACAGCTCATCGCTGCCGTTCCCGCCGTTCAGGATGTCGGCGCCGCCGAACCCGATGAGGGTGTCGTTGCCGTCCAGGCCGTTGATGACGTCCGCATCGAGGGTGCCGAAAAGGTCGTCGCCATTGTTCGTGCCGTTGATCGTTCCCATGCGGTCCCCCATGCCGGCCGGCTTTCCGCGGCCCAGGGGATGACGATAGCGGGGTCCGGCCCGGGTGGGATCATCCGAATGGGGGATGGCGGCGCATGCGCCGTCGCTATCCCGCCTCCTCCTGGAACGCCTCCTCGCGCTTCCGGCGGATCGCCGGGCTGATCATCACCAGCAGCACGCCCACGGTCAGCAGCAGCAGCACGGCGCTGATCGGCCGGGTCAGGAATACCGTGGCATCGCCGCGCGCCAGCAGCATAGCGCGGCGCAGATTCTCCTCCATCATCGGCCCCAGGATGAAGCCGAGCAGCAGCGGCGCCGGCTCGCATTCCAGCTTCACCAGGATGTAGCCGACCAGGCCGAACAGCACCGTCAGGTAGACGTCGAAGACGTTGTTGTTGAGGCTGTAGACCCCGATGCAGCAGAAGGCCAGGATCGCCGGGAACAGCAGATGGTACGGCACCTTCAGCAGCCGCACCCAGATGCCGATCAGCGGCAGGTTCAGCACGATCAGGAAGAAGTTGCCGATCCACATCGAGGCGATCAGGCCCCAGAACAGGTCCGGTTGCTCGGTCATCACCAGCGGGCCGGGCTGGATGCCCTTGATGATCATGGCGCCGACCATCAGCGCCATCACCGGCGTCGGCGGGATGCCCAGTGTCAGCATCGGGATGAACGACGTCTGGGCGCCGGCGTTGTTCGCCGATTCCGGTCCGGCCACGCCCTCGATCGCGCCCTTGCCGAATTCCTGCGGCCGGCGGGAGATCTTCTTCTCCAGCGAATAGGCGGCGAAGGAGGACAGGATCGAGCCGCCGCCCGGCAGGATGCCGAGGATCGAGCCCAGCGCAGTGCCGCGCAGGATCGCCGGCGCCATCCGCCGCGCCTCCTCGCGCGTCGGCAGCAGGCCCGAGACCTTGCGCACCATCACGTCGCGCAGATGCTCGGCCTCCAGGTTGCGGATGATCTCGGCGATGCCGAACAGGCCCATCGAGATGGCGACGAAGTTGATGCCTTGCGACAGCTCGGGGATGCCGAAGGTGTAGCGCGGCGTTCCGGTCTCGACATCCTGCCCGACCATGCCGAGCAGGAGGCCGAGCGCGATCATGCCCAGCGCCTTCAGCACCGAGCCATGCGCCAAGGCGACCGATGCGACGAGGCCGAGGACCATCAGCGAGAAGTACTCTGCCGGTCCGAATTTCAGCGCGATGGCGGCCAGCGGCGGCGCGAACAACGCGATCAGGAGGGTGGCGACGGTGCCGGCGAAGAAGGAGCCGATGCCGGCGGCGGCCAGGGCGGCGCCCGCCCTGCCCTGCCTGGCCATCTGGTAGCCGTCGATCGCTGTGACCACCGAGGCCGATTCGCCCGGAAGGTTGATCAGGATCGCCGTGGTCGAGCCGCCGTACTGCGAGCCGTAATAGATGCCGGCCAGCATGATCAGGGCGGCGATCGGTGGCAGCACGAAGGTGGCCGGCAGCAGCATGGCGATGGTGGCGGTGGGCCCGAGGCCCGGCAGCACGCCGACCAGCGTGCCGAGCAGCACCCCGACGAAGCAGTAGGCGAGGTTGGTCGGCGTGAAGGCGACGCCGAAGCCGAGGATCAGGTCGTGCAGCAGGTCCATGGTCGCCTCAGTTCCCGAACCAGCGGCCGAAGACGGGAATCGGCAGGCCGAGCCCCCAGATGAAGACGGCGATGCAGAAGAGGGTCATGGCGACGGCGGCGGTGGCCGCGACCGGCGCCCGGAACCGGATGCTCGCGGCGGCACCGACGAGGACCACCACCGGCACCGAGACGGCGAGGCCGCCGCCGCGCAGCAGCAGGCCGAACAGCAGCATCGCCGCCAGCACGATCGCCCCGCCGCGCCAGGCCCACTGGCCGACGCCCTCCCCCTCCAGCACGAAGGAGCGCACAAGAGTGATCAGCCCGATCAGGGCCAGGATCCCGGCCAGCACGGTCGGGAAGTAGCCCGGCCCCATCTTGATGGCGCGGCCCATGGAATAGCCCTGGGCGATCCAGCCGAACGCGATCGCCAGGGCAAGGAAGATCAGCCCGGACCAGAAGTCCTTGGGATGACGGATGGAGAGGCGCATCGCGGCTCCTGGATCCGGTGAGGGTGCTGACGGAACGGTTCAGCGCCCGTCCGAGAATGCGCTGGGGTGAGTCGGCTGGTGGCGATGTCGAGAACCGGAGCACAGCGGACGTGAAAGTCCGCGAGCACCGGAAGCGCAGACGGCGCCATCAGACGGCCACCCCAGTAGCATTATCGGATGGGCGCTCAGTCGGCGTAGACGCCGGCGGCGGTGATCACCGGCTGCCACTTGGCGATCTCGGCCTTCAGATAGGCGTCGAGCGCCGCCGGGGTCGCCTGCTCCAGCGCCACCGGCTCGGTGCCAAGATCGGCGAAGCGCGCGACCACGTTGGGGTCCTTGAGCGCCGCCTGCAGCGCGGCCTCGAGCTTGGCGACCACCGGCTGCGGCGTGCCTTTGGGGGCGTAGAGCCCGTGCCAGATGCCGATCCTGAAGTTGGGCAGCCCGGCCTCGGTGGTGGTCGGCACGTCCGGCAGCGACGGCACCCGCTTCTCGCTGGTGACGGCGTAGACCTTGATCTTGCCGCCCTTGATCTGGCTGGTGGTGTTGGTGGTCTGGTCGCACATGAAGTCGAACACGCCGCCCAGCAGGTCGTTCATCGCCGGGCCGGTGCCCTTGTAGGCGACGGTGGTCAGCTGGGTGCCGATCGCCTCCATGAACAGCATGCCGCAGAGATGCGAGGCCGAGCCGACGCCGGCATTGGCGATGGTCACGTCGTCCTTGTGCGACTTGGCGTACTCCACCAGCTCCTGCATCGACTTCGCCTCGAAATCGCCGCGGGCGACGAAGGTCATCGGCACGTCGGTGACCAGGCCGATGCCGGCGAAGGCCTCGCCCGGCTTGTAGTCCAGGTTGCGGTACAGCGTGGCGCTGGTGGCCTGGCCGATATGGTGCAGCAGCAGGGTGTAGCCGTCCGGGTCGGCCTTGGCGACGCGCCCGGCGCCGATGGTGCCGCCGGCGCCGCCGACATTCTCGACGATCACCTGCTGACCGAGCGTCTTGCTCATCGGCTCGGCGATCAGCCGCGCCACCGTGTCGGTCGGCCCGCCGGCGGCGAAGGGCACGACCATGGTGATGACGCGGTTCGGATAATCCTGGGCTGCGGTCGGCAGGGCAAAGGCGAAGGCCGTGGCGGCAAGCAGGCCGAGGCCGATCCGGCGGCTGAAACTCATAGACGTGACCCCCTTCGTGTTCGTCGGTTCCGGCCGTTGGCTTCGACCGTGAATTTTTAGGCAATCTAACCTGTCCTTTTCGGAAGGCACAGTTGCTTTTCCCGGCGCTGGCGTCGCAGCCGGGGCCGTGCCAGTGTCCCGCCATGCTGCGCCCGAACTTCTATGTCCATCCGTCGCTCGACCGCGCCGGCCGCTACCGCCGCGACACCGAGTGGATCGCCCGCGTCACCATCAGCGAGCACACCCGCATCCTGCCGGTGTGGCAGGGCCGCAACCTGATCGCCGGGCCGCCGGAGGCGCCGCATGTCGCCATGGTGCCGGCGACCGAGGCCTGGTGGCGCGGCGCCGCGGCCGAGACGGTGATGCTGGGCATCGACGGCGACGTCACCTATCTCGCGGTCGATGTCAGCGGCATCGCCGACCCGGCCGCCGATCCGGTGCTGGCCGGGTTCGGCAGCTTCCTCGACCTGCGCGCCGTCGGCCCGCTGCTGCCGCATGAGGAAGGCGCCCTGCTGGCCTACGCCCGCGGCATGGTCTGGTGGCATTCGCGCCACCGCTTCTGCGGCGTCTGCGGCCATCCGACGGTCAGCAGCGATGCCGGCCACCGCCGCGACTGCACCAATCCGGAGTGCCGCACCCAGCATTTCCCGCGCACCGATCCGGCCGTGATCATGCTGATTCATGACGGCGACAGGGTGCTGCTGGGCCGCCAGAAGGCGTGGCCGCCCGGCATGCATTCGGTGCTGGCCGGTTTCCTGGAGCCGGGCGAGAGCCTGGAAGATGCGGTGAAGCGTGAGGTGCTGGAGGAGGCGGGCGTCCGGGTCGACGACGTCCGCTACCACTCCAGCCAGCCCTGGCCCTTCCCGCAGTCGCTGATGGTCGGCTTTACCGGTCGCGCCGTGACCTCCGACCTGCAGGTCGACCAGGACGAGCTGGAATCCGCCGCCTGGTTCGAACGCGACTGGCTGCGCCGTCATGTCGACGACGAATCGTTCCGCCTGCCCCGCCGCGACAGCATCGCCCGGCGCCTGCTGGAGGACTGGCTCGCGGACGAGTGATCACCGTCGTCCACGCCTTGCTTTGGACTATCGGATAGACCATCTTTCACGCATGTCGCGTAGCCCGATCAATCGGGAGGAAGCCATGCATATCTCCGTCAGTGAAGCGAAGGGGCAGCTCACCGAGCTGGTCCGCCGCGCTGAGGCCGGCGAGGAGGTCGTCTTGACCCGGTTCGGCCAGCCCGTAGTGCGCCTGGTACCGGAGGCCAGAAAGCCGACGCCGGCCGAGCGGAAGGCCATCATCGCGGAAATCATGGCGTCTGCCCGGCCAACTCCCGGCCCCTCTGCTGCCCGCAGCCAGGACTTCCTCTACGACGAAAACGGCCTGCCGAAGTGATCGTCGTCGATACCTCGGCGCTAATGGCGATCATCATGAAGGAACCCGAGGCGCAGCGATGCGCCGCGATTTTAGGGTCGGAGCCGGAACTCGTCATATCGGCGGGCACCGTGGCGGAGGCCATGATCGTTGCCGGCGGACGCCAGGTCGCACGCGACATGGAACGACTGATCACCGGGGCCGGCCTGGAGATCGTCGCCGTCACCCCGAGCCTGTCTTGGCGAGTGGCAGAGGCCTATGCCCGATGGGGCAAGGGAAATCACCCCGCCAGGCTGAACTTCGGCGACTGCTTCGCCTACGTGGAAGCCGACGCCCGGTCCTGCCCGCTGCTCTTCATCGGCGATGATTTCGCCCGCACCGACCTGAAATCCGCTCTCGACGGGTAACCCCGCCCTCACTCATCCGCGGCGAGCTGGCTCGGGTCGCGGCGGAAGGGATGGGCCGGGTAGACGCCGAGCAGGTGGAAGTTGCGGGTGAAGAACTGCAGCTCCTCCAGCGCGAAGCGCAGCGACTGGTCGTCCGGATGGCCTTCGACATCGGCGTAGAACTGGGTCTGGCTGAACCGGCCGCCCAGCATGTAGCTCTCGAGCTTGGTGATGTTCACGCCGTTGGTGGCGAAGCCGCCCAGCGCCTTGTACAGCGCCGCCGGCACCGACCGCACCTCGAACACGAAGGTGGTCATCACCGGGCCGTTGTTCGGCTTCGGCCGCACCGGGTCGCGCGACAGCACCACGAAGCGGGTGGTGTTGTGCTCCGCGTCCTCGATGTCGCTGGCCAGGATCTCCAGCCTGTAGATCTCGGCCGCCAGGCGGCTGGAGATGGCGGCGATGCCGGGATCCGACTGCTCGGACACCATACGGGCGGCGCCTGCGGTGTCGGCATGGTTGACCGGCTTCAGCCCGCGCGCCCGCAGCCACTGCCGGCACTGGCCCAGCGCCTGGACATGGCTGTGCACCTCGCGGATGTCCGCCAGCTTGGTGCCCGGCAGCGCCACCAGTTGGTGGTTCACCCGCAGGAAATGCTCGCCGATGATGTGCAGGCCCGATTCCGGCAGCAGGTGGTGCATGTCGGCGACGCGGCCGGCGATCGAGTTCTCGATCGGGATCATGCCGAGATCGGCCCGGCCGTCATGGATCGCCGCCAGCGCCTCCTCGAAGGACGGGCACGGCACCGTCTCCGCATCCGGGAAGGCCTGGCGGGACGCCATGTCGGAATTGGCGCCGGCCCAGCCCTGGAACGAGATCCTCATCGCGCCGCTCCTTCAGCGAGCAGGCGCCGGGCGCGCTCCAGCTCCTCCTGCGTGTCGACGCCGAGCGGCACGGTGTCGACGACGGCGACGTCGATCCGCATGCCGGCGGTCAGCGCCCGCAGCTGCTCCAGCTTCTCGCGCCGCTCCAGCGCCGAGGGCGGCAGGGTCACGTAGCGCTCCAGCGCCGCACGGCGATAGGCGTAGAGGCCGATATGGTGCAAGAGCGGCCCTTCCCCCGACGGCGCCGTGGTGCGGGTGAAGTAGAAGGCCCGGCCGGTCCGCGCCCCCTCTTCCCGCTCGACGATCGCCTTGACGATGGCGGGGTTCGCCTTCTCCTCCTCGCGCACGATCACCGCGGCCAGCGTGCCGATGTCCACATCCGGGTCGTCCAGCAGCGCCACCGCGGCCCGCGGCAGCGCCGGGTCCAGCGTCGGCAAGTCGCCCTGGATGTTCACGACGATGTCGTGGCGCCCGTCCGGATCGATGCTGCGCAGCGCCTCGGCGATGCGGACCGATCCGTTGGGCAGGTCAGGGTCGGTCATCACCGCGGTGCCGCCCACCGCCTCGATCGCATCGGCGATCGGCCGGTCGCCGCAGGCGACGATCACCGGGCCGAGACCGGCCGCGACCGAGCGGCGCCAGACATGGACGATCATCGGCTCGCCATGAATGTCGGCCAGCGGCTTGTTCGGCAGGCGGGTCGCGGCCAGGCGCGAGGGGATGACGACGATGGGGTTGGATGCGCTCATGATCCGGCGTCATCCACCGTTGCCGCGACGGCGTCAAGACCGTCCCGAATCCGGGATGACCCCGCTTGTTCCCGCTGATGGCCGGGACGGCGGGCGCAAAGGGTGTCGCAGCCGGACATCGCCCCTTGCCAGACCGATTGGAACGCCTCTACAAGACGGCCGGGCCCGCACGACCGAATCGAGTCGTGCGTCCGGGGAGGTTGCCGTCGCGCTTCGAGGTGAGATCCGGCATGGAATTCAATAAAATATTCGCCGCTGTCCTGCTGGCCGGCATCATCGGAATGGCGACCGGCATCGTGGCCGATATCCTGGTCTCGCCGGAGCCGCTGCACGAGAACGCCTACAAGGTCGACACCAGCGCCGTCGCCAGCGCACCGGCCGCCGCGGAGCAGGCCGGGCCGTCGATCCCGCCGATCGCGCCGCTGCTGGCCAGCGCGACCCGGCCAAGGGCCAGGCCCTGTCGAAGGCCTGCACCGCCTGCCACACCTTCGAGAAGGGCGGCGCCAACAAGGTCGGCCCGAACCAGTGGAACCTGGTCGACGCGCCGATGGGCCACAAGGACGACTT
>NZ_JANX01000210.1 GCF_000767795.1 Inquilinus limosus MP06
GGTGGCGACGCAGCCCAGCACGGCGATCCCAAGCGCGCCGCCGAACTCCGCCCCGGTCTCAGAGATCGCGGCGGCCGACCCCGCCCGCTCCGGCGGCGCGGCGCCGACGATCAGGTCGGTGGTCAGGGTGAACACCGGCGACAGCCCGGTGGCGAAGACCACCGCGGCGACGGCCAGCAGCGCCGGGCCGGAGACGTGGTCGACCAGCGTCAGCGCCAGGAAGCCCAGCGCCGCAAGCAGCAGCCCGCCGGTCATCAGCACCACCGGCCGGGTGCGGCGCAGCGCCATCGGGGTCAGCATCGACCCGGCGACGAAGGCCAGCGACGAGGGCAGCGTCCACAGCCCGGCCTCGAGCGGCGACAGGCCCAGCACCAGCTGCAGGTACTGCGCCACGAACAGGAAGGTACCGAACACGGCGAACAGGCCCAGCACGTTGACCGCCAGCGCCGCGGCGAAGCCCGGCGACCGGAACAGCCGCAGGTCGATCAGCGGGTCGGCCAGCCGTGCCTGGCGGCGGATGAAGACGGCGCCGACCGCGAGGCCGGCCAGGATCCACAGCAGCGGCGGCCAGCCCGGCCCGTGCTCGGCCAGCGCCTTGACGCCATAGATCGCGGCCAGCACCGCCACCAGCGACAGCGCGGCGCTGGCTAGGTCCAGCCGCCCGGCCTGCGGGTCGCGGTATTCCGGCAGCAGGATCGGGGCGACGATCAGCAGCAGCCCCATCACCGGCACCGCCAGCAGGAACACCGACCCCCACCAGAAATGCTGCAGCATCACGCCGCCCAGCAGCGGGCCGATGGCGCCACCGATCGAGTAGCTGGTGACCCAGACGCTGATGGCGACGGTGCGCTGCCCGGGGTCGTGGAACATGTTGCGGATCAGCGACAGGGTCGATGGCGCCACGGTGGCCCCGGCGACGCCCAGCAACGCCCGGGCGGCGATCAGCGTCTCGGCGCTGTTGGCGAAGGCGGCCAGCAGCGAGGCCAGGCCGAACACCGCGGCGCCGATCATCAGCAGCCTGCGTCGGCCGATGCGGTCGCCCAGCGTGCCCATGGTGATCAACGACCCCGCCACCAGGAAGCCGTAGATATCGACGATCCACAGCAGCTGCGCCGCGCTGGGCCGCAGGTCCTCGGTCAGCGTCGGCACCGCCAGGTTCAGCACCGTCAGGTCCATGGAATAGAGCAGGCAGGGCAGCGCGATCACGGCCAGGCCGATCCATTCGCGGCGCGTCGCCCGCGGGCCGGCGGTCTCGGGCGTGTCCTCCGGCATGTTGAATAAACCATTCGGTTAAGTGATTGCCCGTTGGATAGCGGAGCGGGCGAGGCTCTGTCAAGCCGCCGGCCGGCGATCAAATTGATAGACATCGAATGATTCGATATCTATATATCTGCTCATGCGATCGACCCAGACACCGATCGGGCTGCTGCTGGCCCAGACCGCCAAGACGGTCAGCCGCGCCTTCGACGACGCCCTGGCCGAGGCCGGTGGCTCGCTGCCGACCTGGCTGGTGCTGATGTCCCTGATGCGCGACGGCCCGCTGGGTCATGGCGAGCTGGCCGAGCGGGTCGGGGTGCAGGGGCCGACCCTGACCCATCACCTCGACGGGCTGGAGCAGCGCGGCCTGGTGCGGCGCGACCGCCCGCCCGGCAACCGCCGGTCCCAGCTGGTCAGCCTGACCGAGGCCGGCACGGCGATGTTCCACCGGCTGCGCCAGGCGGCGCAGGCGCATGACGGGCGGCTGCGCCAGGGCCTGGCCGCCGAGGATCTGGAGCGGCTGCGCGGCCTGCTGGCCCGTCTCTCCGCCAATGTCTCCCCCATCACCGCAGGAGGATCCGACCGATGACCGCTGACACGCTCTGGCAGGACTGGGCCCGGGCCGAGGGCCGGGCCGACACCGAGGCGCTGGACCGGCTGCTGACGCCGGAATTCCGGGGCGTCGGGCCGGTCGGCTTCGTATTGGACAAGGCGAAGTGGCTGCAGCGCTTCGCCGACGGGCTGGTGCATGAGTCGATCGCGCTGGAGGAGGTCGAGACCCGGGCGCAGGACGGCGCAGCCGTCGCCATCGGCGTCCTGACCCAGGCCGGCCGCTACCGCGACCACCGCACCGACGGCCGGTTCCGGGTGACGCTGATCGCCCGCCGCCTGGCGGAGGGCTGGAAGCTGGACGGGCTGCATCTCAGCCCGATCCGGCAGCCGGGTTGATGGCGCCCGGCCCGGTCCGCGCGATGCTGGGAGCGGAGGCGATGGCCTTCGCCCTCGCCTCCCTGATCCATCGCGGCGGGCTGCTGCCCGGCTATGCCCATGGCGCGGCGGCGACGGCGGAGACCGTCATCGCCGCCGTGCTGCTGGCCGGGCTGGCCCTGTCCTGGATCCTGCCGCGCCGGATCAGGGCGATCGGCTTGGCCGCCCAGGGCTTCGCCCTGCTCGGCACCCTGGCCGGACTGGCCGCCATCGCCGGCGGGGTCGGCCCGCAGACGGCGCTCGACCTCGCCTATCACGCGATCATGGTCGCGGCGCTGGCCGCCGGCCTCGCCGCCCTGGCCAGGGCCGGAGGGAGACACGCGGCGGTTTGACGGCTTGTTCCCGCTGTGTTCCAATCCCATCTCAGTGGTGTTCCTGCCGCCGACCGACCGCATCCCGCTTCGCCTCGTCGGCGGCCCTTCCCCTCCGCCCTGGCCGGACCGATAGTAGCGACATGAGCTCGGCGCCCCTCCTCTCCCCCACCCCGGCCTCGCCGCGCGGCGAGACCTCCCCGGTCGTCATCCATCGCCCGGCCCTGCCGGAGAAGGATCGGTCGACCCCGTTCAAGCTGGTCTCCGACTACAAGCCGGCCGGCGACCAGCCGACGGCGATCGCCGAGCTGGTGGCCGGGCTGGAGCGCGGCGAGCGCGACCAGGTGCTGCTCGGTGTCACCGGCTCGGGCAAGACCTTCACCATGGCGCATGTGATCCAGACGCTGCAGCGCCCGACTTTGGTCCTGGCCCCGAACAAGACCCTCGCCGCGCAGCTCTACGGCGAGTTCAAGAGCTTCTTCCCGGAGAACGCGGTCGAGTATTTCGTCAGCTACTACGACTACTACCAGCCGGAGGCCTACGTCGCCCGCACCGACACCTATATCGAGAAGGAAAGCCAGATCAACGAGCAGATCGACCGGATGCGCCACGCGGCCACCCGGGCGCTGCTGGAGCGGCACGACTGCATCATCGTCGCCTCGGTGTCCTGCATCTACGGCATCGGCGACGTCGAATCCTACAGCGAGATGACCATCCCGCTGGAGGCCGGGCAGCGGCTGAACCGGCAGGTGCTGCTGAAGCATCTGGTCGACATCCAGTACCGGCGCAACGACACCGCCTTCGGCCGCGGCACCTTCCGGGTGCGCGGCGACACGGTCGAGATCTTCCCCGCCCACCTGGAGGACCGCGCCTGGCGCATCTCCTTCTTCGGCGACGAAATCGATTCGATCCATGAGTTCGACCCGCTGACCGGCGAGAAGTTCGCGGCGCTGAAGCAGGTGCGCGTCTACGCCAACAGCCACTACGTCACGCCGAAGCCCACCTTGCTGCAGGCGATCAAGGGCATCCGCGAGGAGCTGAAGGAGCGGCTGGCCGAGTACAACGCCAACGGCAAGCTGCTGGAGGCGCAGCGGCTGGAGCAGCGCACCCAGTTCGACCTGGAGATGATGGAGGCGACCGGCAGCTGCGCCGGCATCGAGAACTATTCCCGGTACCTGACCGGCCGGGCCGCGGGCGAGCCGCCGCCGACCTTGTTCGAGTACCTGCCCGAGGACGCGCTGCTGATCGTCGACGAGAGCCACGTCATGGTGCCGCAGGTCGGGGGCATGTTCCGCGGCGACCGGGCGCGCAAGGACATCCTGGCCGAATACGGCTTCCGCCTGCCCTCCTGCCGCGACAACCGGCCGCTGAAATTCGAGGAATGGGACGCGATGCGGCCGCAGAGCGTCTTCGTCTCCGCCACCCCCGGCAACTGGGAGATGGAGCGCACCGGCGGCGTCTTCGCCGAGCAGGTGGTGCGCCCGACCGGGCTGATCGACCCGCAGGTCATCATCCGGCCGACCGCGACCCAGGTCGACGACGTCATGGCCGAGTGCCGCGACTGCATCGCCCGCGGCCTGCGCGTCCTGGTCACCACCCTGACCAAGAAGATGGCCGAGGCGCTGACCGAGTACATGACCGAATCGGGCATCAAGGTCCGCTACATCCATTCTGACGTCGAGACGCTGGAGCGGATCGAGATCATCCGCGACCTGCGGCTGGGCGTGTTCGACGTGCTGGTCGGCATCAACCTGCTGCGCGAGGGGCTGGACATCCCCGAGGTCGGGTTGGTGGCCATCCTCGATGCCGACAAGGAAGGCTATCTGCGCAGCCGCACCTCGCTGATCCAGACCATCGGCCGCGCCGCTCGCAACATCGAGGGCCGCGCCATCCTCTACGCCGACAATATGACCGGCAGCCTGACAGCGGCGCTGGAGGAGACCAACCGCCGGCGCGAGAAGCAGCAGGCCTACAACGCCGCCCACGGCATCACCCCGGAAAGCGTGAAGAAGCAGATCGGCGATATCCTCGACAGCGTCTATGAGCGCGGCGACCGCGTCACCGTCTCGACCGGCGACAGCGGCGTGAAGCACCTGACCGGCAAGTCGCTGCAGGAGCATATCGGTGACCTGGAGAAGCGGATGCGCGAGGCCGCCGCCAACCTGGAGTTCGAGGAAGCGGCCCGGCTGCGCGACGAGATCCGGCGGCTGGAGACGGCCGAGATGGAGCTGGACCAGGGATCCGGCATCATTGTCCATGCCCGCGTCGGCTCGCACGGCCATGCCGCGGCGCTGGAGGGCGTGCCGCTGTCGATCGCCAAGCCCACCGAAAGGCCGCGCAAGGGCGGCCGCCGCCGCAAGGGACCGTGAGCCGATGAGCCCAGCAGACCGTCCCCGGCCGCCCACCGGCACGGCCGAGCCGCGCGTCGCCGTCGTCACCGGCGCCGCCAAGCGGATCGGCCGGGCGATCGCGCTCGACCTCGCCCGGCATGGCTGGCGGGTGGCGATCACCTATCACAGCTCTGCCGACGAGGCGGCGCAGACGGTGCGCGACATCGAGGCAGCCGGCGCGCATGGCCTGGCGATCCGGGCCGACCTGACGGACGAGGCGCAGGTCGAGGCGGTGATGCCGCAGGCGGCCGAGGCGCTCGGCCCGGTGTCGCTGCTGGTCAACAACGCCTCGGCCTTCCGCATGGACACGGTGGCGACGGCGACCCGGGCCAGCTGGGACGAGCATCTGGAGACCAATCTCCGCGCCCCGCTGGTGCTGACCCAGGCGATGGCGCGGCAGCTGCCGGCGGACTGGCCGGGCAACGTCGTCAACATCCTCGACCAGCGGGTGTGGAACCCCACGCCCTATTTCTTGTCCTACACCGTGGCCAAGATCGGGCTGTGGACGCTGACCCGCACCCTGGCGCAGGCGTTGGCGCCGAAGATCCGGGTCAACGGCATCGGCCCCGGCCCGACGCTGAAAAGCGACCGGCAGAGCGAGGAGCATTTCGCTTTGCAGTGGGATGCCGTGCCGCTGCGCCGGCCGACCGCGCCGCAGGAGATCTGCGACGCCATCCGCTTCATTTTGTCCGCCCCGGCGATGACCGGGCAGATGATCGCCCTGGATGGCGGTGAGCATCTCGGCTGGGCCCAGCCGAGCCGGGGCATCGTGCCCCTGGAATGAGCAGCCAGGATAGCGATGCCGAAGCGCCGCACATCCAAATTATCTCAAATTCGCGACCGAACCGCCTTGACCCTTGTGCTGGGCCGGAGCAGCACCGTGACACCCCTCTCCTGCGCCCGGTCGCCGCAGGGCGACTGCTGTGCGGAAGCCGCTACCGCCTTGGATTTCCTGGCCTCGCCGTCGCACCGCGACCGGAAGTTGTGCACAGGCGAAATCCGAATCGGAGAGGTCCGACATTTTCCGGCTCGCACATAGTGTATGATGCTTCTGTTTCAACTTGACTTGGATTTTGTCTATATTTTTCAATGAACTAGCTTTTTTGCCTATTTTTTGAGCAAGATCGATGACACTTAGGCGGCGCCTCGGTTGGCGCAATCTCAAGGCCAGTTCCCCACAAAGTTATCCACAGATTCGGTGGATATCACCGAAGCGTCATTCCCCTGCCCGGCCGACTCACCTGGACGTTCACGATCCGGTCTGGACGCGGCGCCCGGACCGGTCGACATTGCGGCCATGAGCGATACCCTGACCGACATGCATCCCGACGCCCCACCACCTGAGCGCCCGAAGCCCTCGGGCCGCGCCCGGACGCGGGCGCACAGCATCGCCGACGGGGTCGCGGTGATCCAGGCGCATCTGCGCACCCTGCCCAGCTCGCCCGGCGTCTATCGGATGCTCGACGAGGACGGCAACGCGCTCTATGTCGGCAAGGCACGCAACCTGAAGAAGCGGGTCTTCGCCTACACCCAGACCGGCAAGCAGCCCGCGCGCCTGCTGCGCATGATCGCCGACACGGTCGCCATGGAATTCGTGGTGACCCGGTCCGAGGTCGAGGCGCTGCTGCTCGAAGCCAATCTGATCAAGCGGCTGAAGCCCCGCTACAACGTGGTGATGCGGGACGACAAGACCTTCCCGCACATCATGATCTCGGGCGACCATGCCTTCCCGCGCATCGCCAAGCACCGCGGCGCCACCGGGGCCAGCGGCCAGTTCTTCGGCCCCTTCGCCTCGGCCGGGTCGGTCAACCGCACCATCACCGCGCTGCAGCGCGCCTTCCTGCTGCGCAACTGCTCGGATTCAGTGTTCTCGACCCGCAGCCGGCCCTGCCTGCAGTACCAGATCAAGCGCTGCACCGCCCCCTGCGTCGGCTATGTCACCGAGGCGCAGTACGCCGAGCAGGTGGCCAATGCGGTCGACTTCCTGAGCGGCCGCAGCCAGGCGGTGCAAGGCCGGTTCGGGGAGCAGATGATGGCCGCCAGCGAGCGGCTGGATTTCGAGCAGGCGGCGCGCTGGCGCGACCGCATCCGCGCCCTGACCAATGTCCAGTCGCATCAGGACATCAATGTCGAGGGCATCGGCGACGCCGACGCGCTGGCGATCCACGAGGCCGGCGGCCACAGCTGCATCCAGGTGTATTTCTTCCGCGGCGGCCGCAACTACGGCACCCGCGCCTATTTCCCCAGCCACGACAAGGCGGCGGAGAAGGCCGAGATCCTGGCCGCCTTCCTGGGCCAGTTCTACGACACCAACCCGCCACCGCCGTTGATCCTCCTCAGTGACGAGGTCGCCGAGGAAGCGCTTCTGTCGGAGGCGCTGACGCTGAAGGCCGACCGCAAGGTCGAGATCGCGGTGCCGAAGCGCGGCGACAAGCGCCGGCTGATCGACCACGCGCTGAACAACGCCCGCGAGGCGCTGGGCCGCCGCATGGCCGAGAGCGCGACCCAGGCGGTGCTGCTGGAGGGCGTGGCCCGGGTGTTCGGGCTGGATGCGCCGCCGCGCCGGATCGAGGTCTACGACAACAGCCATCTCGGCGGCACCAACGCGCTCGGCGCCATGATCGTCGCCGGGCCGGACGGCTTCATCAAGGGCGCCTACCGCAAGTTCAACATCAAGGGGCCGGTCACCCCGGGCGACGACTACGCGATGATGCGCGAGGTGCTGACCCGCCGCTTCGCCCGCGCCCTGAAGGAGGACCCGGATCGCGAGCAGGAGGGCTGGCCGGACCTGGTGCTGATCGATGGCGGCCAGGGCCAGCTGACCGTGGTGCGCGAGGTCTTCGCCGAGCTCGGCATCACCGATGTGGCGCTGGTGTCGATCGCCAAGGGGCCGGACCGCGACGCCGGGCGCGAGCGTTTCTTCATGGCCGACCGTCCACCCTTCAGCCTGGAGCCGAAGGACCCGGTGCTGTACTTCCTGCAGCGGCTGCGCGACGAGGCGCACCGCTTCGTCATCGGCGGCCAGCGCACCCGGCGGGCCGGCGACATCACCAAGTCGCCGATCGACGAGATCGCCGGCATCGGCCCGCGCCGGAAGAAGGCGCTGCTGCTGCATTTCGGCTCGGCCCGCGCCGTCAGCCGCGCCAGCCTGCAGGACCTCGAGGCAGTGGACGGCATCAGCAAGGCCGTCGCCGGCCTGATCTACCGACATTTCCACCCCGATGCGGCCTGACCGGACGAATTTCAAGGTCAGGCTCCGGGGCGCCATGTGCTAGCGTTCGGAAGCCCCTGAAGTCAGTGCCGTCGCCATGGTTACCAGCCTGCCGAACCTCCTGACCTACTCGCGCATCGCGGCCATTCCCGTGCTGATCGCGCTGTTCTACGTGCCGGCCCCTTGGGCGGCGTGGACCTGTCTCGTCATCTATGCCGCCGCCGCGATCACCGATTATCTCGACGGCAAGCTGGCGCGGGCCTGGAACGAGACCTCGCCGATCGGTCGGCTCTTGGACCCGATCGCCGACAAGATGCTGGTCACCGCCGTGCTGTTCATGCTGGCCGCCTTCGACCGGCTGCAGGGCTGGTCGGTGATCCCGGCCGTGGTGATCCTGCTGCGCGAGGTGCTGATCTCCGGCCTGCGCGAGTTCCTGGCCGGCATGAACGCCCGCGGCCTGCCGGTCACCGCGCTGGCCAAGTGGAAGACCACGATCCAGATGCTGGCCATCGGCTTCCTGATCGTCGGCGACACCGGCACGCGGGCCTTCGACGGCAAGCTGCCGGTGACCGAGATCGGCATCGCCGGGATCTGGGTGGCCGCGGTGCTGACCCTGGTGACCGGCTGGAGCTATCTGCGCGAGGGCGTGCGCCAGGCCATCACCGAGGACCCGCGCAGCCCGCCCCCGGCCAAGGCTGCCGGCACCTTCGGCTGATCCCTCATGCGCGTGCTCGGCATCGCCGGCTGGAGCGGCAGCGGCAAGACGACGCTGCTGGCGAAGCTGATCCCCGTGCTGATCGGCCGCGGCCTGACCGTCTCCACCATCAAGCACGCCCATCACGATTTCGATGTCGACCAGCCCGGAAAGGACAGCTGGCGCCACCGCGAGGCCGGGGCGACCGAGGTGCTGGTCTCGTCCGACCGGCGCTGGGCCCTGATGCATGAGCATCGCGGCGCCGCCGAGCCGCCTCTGGCCGAACTGCTGGCGAAGCTGGAACCAGTCGATCTGGTGCTGGTGGAGGGCTTCAAGCGCGAGACGCCCCCGAAGCTGGAGGTCTGGCGGGCCGCGACCGGCAAGCCGCCGCTGCATCCCGAGGACCCCAGCATCGTGGCGGTGGCCAGCGACGGGCCGATCGCCGACCCGGCCCGGACGCGGCTGGACATCGACGATATCGAGGCGATCGCCGATTTCGTCGCCGATTTCGCCCGCAAGGCCGGCTGAGCATGACCCGGCTCCCGGATGACTGCTTCGCGCTCGGCGACCGGCTGCTGTCGGTCGAGGAGGCTTTGACCGAATTCCGGTCCCGGCTGGCCGTGGTGGCCGAAGCGGAGACCGTCCCCCTCGCCGCCGCCGAGGGTCG
>NZ_JANX01000211.1 GCF_000767795.1 Inquilinus limosus MP06
CCGGCGCCGGCAAGGTCAGATCGGCGCCGGTGGTGCTGGCCGGGGCCGGCCCGGGCTTCAGCGCGGTGGTGCCGATTCCGACCTCGGTCTGCAGCAGTGTGCCGTCGGCCGGGTGCTGCAGCGACAGGCTCAGCGGCTCGCCCGCGCCCTGGGTCACGGCCAGCGGGCCGTCGGCGAGGTCGAGCGGCCAGGGCCGGGCCGACAGCCCGGTCCGCGCCTGAGGGCCGCTGTTGGCGGACCAGCCGCAGGGCCTGGCCCTCCGCCAGCTGTTGCCGGCCGAAGCCGACCACCGGGTCGGCCGGCTGGGTCGGGGTATTGTCCCGGGGCACCAGCCCGGGCGGGCCGACGGTCAGGTCGAGGATGCCGCTGGCGTCGTCGACCGGGTCCAGCTTCAGCACGTACCAGCCGGCGGCCAGGTCCCAGGACGGGGTCGCGCCGCCGGTCCGCGCCGCCTGCACGTCGCCTTGGGGACGGTCATCGTCGAACGGATGGCCGGGCCGTCGCTGCGCACCGCGATCGGTCCGGGGGCGGTGACGTGCAGCAGCAGCGTGCTGGGACCGCGCAGGTTGAAGCGCTGGCGCCAGGCCGCGCCCGGGCCGATCTGCGGCGCGTTGCTGCCGACCGTGACGGTCGGCCTGTCCGTCTCGGTGCGGACCAGCGCCAGGGTGGCCGGCAGCTCGTCGCCGCCGAAGCCTGCGGTCGGGGCCGCGACCCACCAGTCGCCGGGATTGGACAGGCTGGTGCCGGCCGGCGTCTCGATCGCCCGCAGCTGGAAGGGCTGGCCGGCCGTGCCGGTCACCTCGACCACGCGATCACCGGGTGAGTCCGACGCGGCCGCGGCGGCCGAGGCCATCGGCTCGCGGCTCTTCCTGTCGATCGCGCCGCCGGAGAGCGGGCTGGCGCCGTTCAGCACCCGCAGCCCGGCGGGGGCGGAGGCGGGCAGGGCCAGGCGGAACAGCCGGGCGCTGCCGTCGATCCGGTACAGCTCACGGCCGAACGGGCCGATGGCGCCGTCGACCCAGCCGGCCAACAGTGCGTTCGAGGCGCCGAAGCGGATGTGGAAGGGCTGGCTGGTGTCGCCATCGGCCCAGGTCGCGGCCGGGCCGCCATAGGCGGTGACCAGATAGGTGCCCGGCTCCAGATTGCCTTCGAAGACAATGTCGGTCATCGGGTGGCCGGCCACCGGCTCGATGGTCCGCAGCCGCCCGGCCTGCGGCATCAGGTCGGTGCCGTTCCGCCAGAAGCGCAATTCGGCCAGGCTGCGGCCGGCGGCCTCCAGGCGCAGGAAGCCCGGCGCCTCGACGGCGAGCCAGAAGGAACGCTGCTGCAGGTCGGCCAGCGGCGCACTCAGCACCTCGCCGTCGCGCGGGCGCAGGGCCGACGCCTCGGCCTCGCGGAAGGGAGCGACGGTCAGCGCGGCATCACCCTCGGCCGCCTTGGCGCCGAACAGCCGCAGCTTGTAGGTGCCGATGTCGAGCAGCACGTCCAACCGCCCGTCGGTGGCTCCGGCTTCGCCGGACGGCTCCGACGGGCCGGTCAGCATGTCGACCAGCTGGATCGCCACGCCGCTGCGGCTGCTGACGCGGATCGAGAACCGGCCGGGCTGCAGCACGCGCAGCAGCGTGTCGTGCTGGCCGGCGGCGGGAAGCGTGTCCCGGTCGACGGTGGCCGATGCGGCCACGGGGGCTGCGGGGATTGTGGTCTGTGCCAGGGCCGGCGAAGCGGCCAGCGCGGCCATCAGGCCCAGCAGCTTGATCCAATGACGGGCATTCATGGTGTCACCCCCCAGTCCGGATCGCCGGACCGCCTCGACACCGCAATTGTTTCAATAGGATTCGTGGCATTTCGATGATCATCGGCGTGCTTTTTGCTGACGGATCCGATGACGGAAGCCGCAGCGATGTCATCGGCCCAGGGCCTGCCCAGGGCCTGATCGAGGGGTGATTGTCCGAGCAGCCAGCTTTCAGTGCTTCCTGGTGACTTCATATTTTCCATAATATATATTATCCGACTAATGGATATTGGTCTGGGACCGGCAAAAGCCGCCTCCCCGGCGGTTTCTCAGGCCTTCAGCTGCATGCGGAACCGGAACTGCAGCGTACCCTCGCACCACATCGGGAAGTTCGTGCCCCACTTGTTGTTGTGCAGATTGATCCGTACCCCGGCGGAGAAATCCGGCAGGCCCGACGCGAACGGCATGAAGCGCGAGCCGGCCGGCGCCGCCAGCGGCGCGTCGAGCGACTGGATCGACAGGACACGCCCGTCCGTCCGGCGGCCGCGGATGCCCGATACGGCCTGGAGCTGTCCGCCGCCCTTCGGCGTGATCCGGTCGGCCGGTTGCCACAGGCCCATCTTGCGGAAATCCCAGCCTTCGATGCCGGCCGGCGTGAAATCGAGGAAGCTGGCCTCCGGCATCCGGTTCGCCGGCTTGTCGCGCAGCACCAGGACGAGGTCGAGGCCGTCCTCCGCTGCCGCGATCCGCAGCTCCGCCCGGCGCGGCGCACCGAAGACGACGTGGGCGTCCTCCGGCATGTCCAGCAACAGCGTCAGGCCTGATCCATCCTGCGCCAGCCCGGCCAAGCACGGCCGCCAGACGGCGGAGCGTGCGGTGCGTGCCCGCTCCAGCCCCGGCTTGCCGTGGTCGAGCAGCGCCCATTCGAGCCAGTGAGTCAGATAGCCCTGCATGTGGGCGGCGACGTCGGTCGCGTCGTAGCTCTCATAGGCATAGGCGATCAGGCTGCCGCCGATCCCCTCCAGCGTCCCGCCATCGGGCGCTGTCAGCGTGATTACGGCTCCGGTCGTCCCGTCGATGCCCAGCCGCCAGCCGCCGGCCCGGGCCTCGATCAGGCCGCTGCCCCCCGGCGCCTTCGCCACGGCGGGATCGGGCGGCTGCAGCTCAGCCAACGCCTTGTCCGCCACCGGCCTGTCGGTTGCAGACAGCGCATCTACGGCGGCATCGAGATAGGCGCGCTGCTCGGCCCAGGAGGTCTCGGTGAAGCGGAATCGCGGATCCCGCCGCCGCTCCGCCTCGAAATCCGGCCGGTCCCAGGCCGCCTCGTCGCGCAGGAAGGTCTTCACGTCGACGCCGCAGGTGTGCTCGGCCACCATCGCCAGGTGCCGGCCGAAGGCCAGGCGACGGTCGTCCAGCCCCTCCTCCGCGAACCGGTCGTAGACCTGCTGCAGCGCCAGGAAGCGCGCGGTCTTCTCCGGATCGCTGGCGCTGCCGTGGATCCAGCTGTCGCCGATCTCGCGGTCGACCACCGGAAAGCGCTCCCGCTCCGGCCAGATGACGGCGGCGAAATCGTCCAGGGAGGAAGCACGGACCACGGCGCCCGGATTCGCCGCCCGCACCTCGCGGTGGCATTCCGCCGCCGCCGAGATGCCCTGCGGCCCGACATTGTCCGAGGTGTGGGCGAAGCTGAGCCCCTGCCCCATCCCCGCCGGAAAGAAGGTGGCGCCGTAGCTGCTCTGATAGGCGACGAGCACCTCCTCGCCCGACGGCGCGCGCCAGCGGAACAGCGGCGGCACCTCCGGCAGGGTCGAGGCCGAGTTGACGCCGATATGCAGGAACCGGATGCCGGCCTCCGCCAGGATCGGCACGATGCCCAGCGGATGGCCCGGCACGTCGGTCATCTTGGCGGCGATGGTCGCGGTGCCGAAGCGCCGGTCCAGCTCCTGCGCATAGGACATCCCGGCGCGGAACAGCGCCGGCGACATCAGCTCGGTGTGGGTGGTGAACGGCAGGCCGTGCCAGCGGATCAGCCCGCGCGCGATCGCCCGCTCCAGCCGCCGCACCTTGTCGCGCGGCTGGGTTGCCAGGTGATCCCAGATCAGCCAGGCGCCGGCGGTCCAGACGAACATGCGCTGCGCCGGGTCCTCGGCGAAGAAATGCTCGCCGGTGTCGATCGCGCGCGGGATGAACACCTCGTGATATTCCCGCCGCACCGTCTCGGCCAGCTGGGTGAAGCCGATGTCGAGATGCGTCTTGAAGACGAGGTGGATCGTCCGGCCGGTCATCGGGTGGTCCTTAGTGGGCTCCTAGCCGACGGTGCTGCGGACGACCAGCTTCGTGCGGATCGTCTCGGTCATCGGCGGAGCAGTGCGGTTCTGCAGGCGCTGCAGGATCAGCCGCACCAGCGCGGCCACCCGCTCCTCCACGTCGATCTTGATCGTGGTCAGGTCGTAGCTGCGCCAGGCCGCCTGGTCGATGTCGTCGAAGCCGACGACGCTGACATCCTCCGGCACCCGCCGGCCCAAAGCCTGGCGCAGAGCGTCGAGCGCCCCGAAGGCGCTGACGTCGTTGGCGGCGAACACCGCCTCGGCCCCCGGCCCGGCCCGGAACAGCTCGATTGTGGCGTCATGGCCGCGCTGGTAGCTGAAATCACCCTCCGCCACCGCGGCCGGCGGCAGGCCGCGCGCCGCCAGCACCTGCTGCAGCGTGCGCAGCCGCGCCGTGTTGGCCTGGGCCTTCGGGTTACCGGCCAGATAGGCGAAGCGGCGGCGGCCGAAGCCGGACAGCAGCGCCACTGCCTGCTCGATGCCGTCACGCTGCAGCACCCGCAGGCAGTCGAAGCGGTGCATCCCCGATTCCGGCAGCGGCCCCGGGTCGGAGGCTTCGTCCGGATAGTCGACATAGACCGGCACCGCCTGATCGAAGGCGCGGTGCAGCTGGTCCGGCGGCACATTTTCCGTGAACACCACCACGCTGTCCGGGTTGTAGGCCCGCATATAGGACAGGAGCTTCGGGTCCAGGCTGCGGTCCACCTGCGTCTTGAACAGCAGCGTGGCGAAGCCGCGGTCCTGCAGCGCCGTGGTCAGCGCGTCGATCTCCAGGCTTTCCCAGGGGCTGCAGACATGCGGCACGATCACGCCGACCAGATGCGACCGCTGCGTCGCCAGCGCCCGGCCGGCCATGTTCGGGACGTAGTTCATCTCCTCGGCGATGCGCAGCACCAGCTCGCGCTTGTCGGCCCGCAACGGCGCCTTCGGATTGAACGCCCGGGACACCGCGGCGCGTGAGACCTTGGCTCGGTTAGCCACGATCTCGGCGATGGATTGTCCCTTGGGCTGGTCCTCTCGTGACACCTGCGCCTCGATTGAAATCGCTTTCATCCACACTGGGCAGGAGGTCTTGATCTGTCAAGCATCGGTGCGCCAGAATGTATGGGTTTGCTAGCATTCTAGTCAATTCCAGGTCAGGCATTGGGGCCGCCAGAAAGCAAATCGATCATGATTGACGGAAAACTGAAAGCGTGTTCACTTCTAGCCGAGCCGCATCCCGCTTGAAGGATGCGCCGCCATGGGGAGGACACAGCGCATGACCACACATCGCCTGGGGATTCTCGCCGCCGGATTGCTCGCGACCTTGTCCTGGGGCGCGCCGACCCACGCCGCCGACCTGTCGATCGTCTGCCGCTGCGTCGAGGGCGGTGTGAACACCGAGCTGGCGACCTGGATCAAGACCTGGGTCATCCCGGAATTCGCCGAGACCCCGGCCGGCGCCGGCCACACCGTAACGCTTAAGAGCTTCGGCGGCACCGACGAGCAGCTGACGCAGCAGCTGGCGCTCGACTTCTCCACCGGCGCCGGGGCCGACGTCTCCAGCTTCGACGGCTTCCTGATCCCCAGCTTCGTCGAGGGCGGCCTCTTGAAGCCGCTCGACGAGATCGCCGGCTCCGAGGTCGACAGCTGGGACGGCTGGTCGCACATCTCGGCCGGCGCCCAGGCGCTGATGTCCTACCGTGGCAAGCGCTACGGCCTTGCCGAGGGCACCGATGTCCGCGTCATCTACTACCGCCGCGACGTCTTCGCGAAGGCCGGGCTGAAGGCCGAAGGCTGGCAGCCGGCCAGCTGGGACGAGCTGCTGGCCGCCGCCCGCGCCCTGAAGAAGGCCGATCCGGACAGCTTCCCGCTGCAGATCAACGCCGGGGTCTCGATGGGTGAGGCCACCACCATGCAGGGCTACTACCCCCTGCTGCTCGGCGCCGGCGAGGCGCTGCAGGACAAGGACGGCAGGTGGATCACCGGCAGCCCGGCGATCCTGGCGGCGTTGAAGCTGTACAAGACCATCTATGTCGACGAGAAGCTGGGCGACCAGCGGGCCCAGCTGCTGGCCGACGGCCGCAACCGCAGCTTCGCCAATTTCCGCGACGGCAAGACGGCGATGCTGGTCGAGGGCGACTGGTTCTACCGTTCGGTCACCGCGCCGGGCAGCGAGTTCGCCGTGGCAGACCGGGACAGGACCATGGGATGGGCCAAGATCCCGGCCGAGGCCGCCGGCCGCGGGCTGGACGGGCGCGACTTCGTCACCATCTCCGGCGGCACCGGCTTCGTGCTGAACCCGAACACGCAGCACCCGAAGGAGGCCTGGGCGCTGCTGGCCTTCCTGAACAGCCGGGACGCGCTGACCGCCTATCAGGGCTTCGAGGAGCGGATCCGCATCCGCGACGACGTGCCGGTGCCGAACTCCGCCTTCCTGCAGGACACCGCCAAGGCGCTGATGCCGATCACCACGGCCCGGCCGAACGACCCGAACTACGACAAGGTCTCGGCCGAGCTGCAGCGCATGACCGAGGCCGTGGTCTCCGGCAACGCCACGCCGGAGGAGGCGATGGCCCGCTACGGCGCCGCCGTGAAGAAGATCGTCGGCGAGGCCAACACCGTCAGCAAGAGCTGATGGCGGGGCCCGGAGCCGGCGCGAGCCACTTCGTGCTCTCCCCCTCCCCTTGCGGGAGGGGGGCAGGGGGAGGGGTCTGCGCGCGTCCGCGCGCGAATGCCCTGAGGCCGTCATCTGGTGTACGGGCACGCTATCGCGATGACCGCTCGATCTGCGAGAGCCCCCTCCCCCTACCCCCTCCCGCGAGGGGAGGGGGAGGATGATGGACAAGCGTGCCACCCTGCTCTCCGCCCGCGCCGGGGCCGCCTTCATGGTGCCGGCCGGGGTGCTGGTCGGGCTGTTCGTCGTGGTGCCGTTCTTCTGGATCATCGCGGTCAGCTTCACCAACCGCACCCTCCTGGGCCGCACCGCGCTGCACCCGGATTTCGTCGGGCTGCAGAACTACACCTCGCTGTTCGACGGTGGGTCGTTCTTCGCCCCCGGCGAGTTCGGCGCCTCGTTGATCCTGACCATCCAGTTCGTGCTGCTCTCCGCCCTGATCGGCCAGGCGCTGCTGGGCCTGCTGCTGGCCTGGCTGCTGCAGAATATCCCGCCGGCGCTGAAGGCCGCGGTGCAGGCGGCGGTGGTGGCGGCCTGGATCCTGCCGGAGGTGGTGATCGGCTTCGCCTGGTTCGCCTATCTCGACCGCGACGCCGGCACGCTGAACGGCATTCTCGGCACGCTCGGCCTGCCCCGGCCGGACTGGCTCCTGGAGATGCCGTTCCTGGCCATCGTCGTCTTCAACACCTGGCGCGGCACCGCCTTCTCGATGATGCTGTTCTCCTCGGCGCTGCAGTCGATCCCGCCGAGCTATTTCGAGACCGCCAATGTCGTCGGCGCCTCGTCCTGGCAGAAGCTGCGCGACATCGCCCTGCCGCTGATCCGCGGCCATGTCGTGACCGACCTGATCCTGGTGACGATGTGGACCTTCAACGTGTTCACGCCGTTCCTGCTGACCGGCGGCGGCCCGTCCTTCCGCACCGAGATCCTGTCGATCTACACCTACCAGCTGGCCTTCAAACATTTCGAGTTCGGCCGCGGCGCCGCGGTCGGCGCGGTCATCATGCTGATCAACTTGGCCTTCGCGCTGGTCTATCTCGGCCTGGCGCGGCGACGCCGGGCCGCGGCGGAGCATTGAGATGCCGCTGCGCCCCGTCCTCCTCCGCATCCTGTTCGCCGGCCTGGCGGCGCTGATCGGCCTGGCCTTCGCCCTGCCGCTGCTCTGGTTCCTGCTGGCGCCGTTCAACGCCCGGGCCGAGCTGGGGCTGGCGATGCCCGACCCGTTCACCCTCGGCAACTTCGCCAAGGCCTTCGAGAACGGCTTCGCCATGCGGGCGCTGTTGAACAGCCTGATCCAGAGCGTCGGCGGCGTCGCTCTGGTGACCGCGGCGGCGACCCTGGCGGCCTACGCCATGTCGCGGGCGCCGGTACCGGGAAAGGGCGCCATCACCTATCTGCTGCTCTTGTTCTCCTCGGTCGTCTCCGGCTCCGCCGCCATGGTGCCGATCTTCCTGATCGTCAGCGCCATCGGCCTGGTCGACACCCACATCGCGGTGATTCTGGTCTTCGCCGGCGGCCTCCTGCCGACCGCGATGTTCATCCTGCGCGACTTCATCGACGGGCTGCCGCGCACCTATGAGGAGTCCGCGCTGGTCGCCGGCGCCTCGCCGCTGCGCGCCTTCTTCGACGTCGCCCTGCCGGTGATCCGCCCCGGCGTCGTGGTCGTCGCCGTCTGGGCCTTCGTGCAGATCTGGGGCAGCTTCCTGATCCCCTTCGTCCTGCTGCGCAGCGAATCCCGGATGCCGGCGGCGCTGGCGATCTACTCCTACTACTCCGAGGCCGGGACGCCGGTGGTCACCCTGCTCTCCGCCTATGCCGTGGTCTATTCCGCGCCGGTGGTGGCGCTCTACCTCTTCGTCAGCTGGAAGTTCGGCTTCCGGTTCTTCGGCGGCATCAAATCGTGAGCGAGCGGGAGACCCGATGGCGTCAGTAACCCTGGAGAAGGTGCAGAAGGCCTTCGGCGACCTGACTGTGGTGCGCGACATCGACCTCGACATCGGCGATGGCGACTTCGTCTGCCTGCTCGGGCCGTCCGGCTGCGGCAAGACCACGACTCTGCGGATGGTGGCTGGGCTGGAGCAGCCATCCGGCGGGCGTATCCTGATCGGCGGCGCGGACGTCACCCGCAAGCCGCCGAAGGATCGCAACGTCTCGATGGTGTTCCAGGATTATGCCCTGTACCCGCACATGTCGCTGGGTCAGAACATCGGCTACCCGCTGAAGGTCCGCGGCGCGCCCGTGGAGGCCCGCCGCGACCGGACGCAGGAGGTGGCGGACATCCTGCAGATCGGCCATCTGCTGGACCGGCTGCCGTCGCAGATCTCCGGCGGCCAGCAGCAGCGCGCCTCGCTGGCCCGGGCCCTGGTGCACCCGTCTCAGGTCTATCTGTTCGACGAGCCGCTCTCCAACCTCGACGCCAAGCTGCGGCTGGAAGCGCGGGCCTTCCTGAACCATCTGCAGCGCGACATCGGCATGACCGCGGTCTACGTCACCCACGACCAGGCCGAGGCCATGGCGCTGGCCACCCGCGTGGCGGTGATGGAGGCAGGCGAGGTGGTGCAGTACGCCCCGCCGCTCGAGGTCTATCGCCGCCCGGCCACCACCTTCGTCGCCGGCTTCGTCGGCAACCCGCCGATGAACCTGGTGCCGGTGGAGGCCGCGCGGCGCGACGGTGCGGCGGTGCTGGCCGCCGAGGGGCTGCAGGCCCCGCCCCTGCTCCTGTGGGACGCGCTGGGCCGGGCGATCGACCGCGGCGGCACGCTGACGCTCGGCATCCGGCCGGAGCATCTGCGCAT
>NZ_JANX01000212.1 GCF_000767795.1 Inquilinus limosus MP06
GGCCAGGGCCTCATCATCCACATCGCCTCGGTCGCGGCACGGAGGCCCGACCGCTCCGGCGCCGCCTACCAGGCGACCAAGGCCGGGGTGATGGCCCTGTCCCATGCGGTGATGGAGGAGGAGCGCGAGAACGGCCTGCGGCTGACCGTGATCTTGCCCGGCATGACCGACACGCCGCTGCTCGACAAGCGGCCGGCGCCGGTGCCGCCGGAGGCGCGCCGGAAGGCGCTGCAGCCGGAGGATGTCGCCGCCGCCTGCCTGTTCGTCATGGCGCTGCCGCCGCGCGCCCATGTCGCCGAGATCATGCTGCAGCCGAGCCGGAGCTGACCGGCCGCAAGACCAATCAGAGGGGACCATCATGTCGACAGGATCCGGGCCGGTGGTGGCCCTGCTGCTGACGCCGGAGATGCGGGCGCAGATGATCCCGCCCGCGGCGGAGCAGGCGCTGGCCGCCGCCGCCACGGTGCGGGCGCCGGGGCCGGGCGAGCTGACGGCGGACAACCTGCCCCGGCTGCTGGACGATGCCGTGGCGGCGCTGACCGGCTGGGGCACGCCGCCGATCGGCGACGAGGTGCTGGCCGTCCGGCCGGACCTGGTCCTGGTCGCCCATTCGGCCGGCAGTGTCCGCCGCCTGGTGCCGGCCGCGGCGATCGAGAGCGGCCGCATCCAGGTCTCCCACGCCGCGGTCAACATCGCGGAATCGGTGGCCGAGTTCGTGATCGCCCAGACCCTGTCGATCCTGCGCGAGCCGCACAAACACGATGCCGGGATGAAGGCCGGGGAGGGGTGGCTCGACCTGCGCCAGCGGCATCTCGGCCGGCTGCTCGGGGCGCAGACGGTCGGCCTGGTCGGCGCCGGCTATGTCGGCCGGCTGGTGATCGGCCTATTCCGCGCCTTCGGCTGCCGGCTGCTGGTCTTCGACCCGTATCTGACTGCCGATAAGGCCGCGGAGCTCGGCGTCGAGCGCGCCGGCCTGGACGAGGTGCTGGCCGGCAGCGACATCGTCTCGCTGCACGCCCCGGCATTGCCGGAGACGCGGCACATGATCGGCGCGGCGCAGCTGGCGCGGCTGCGCGACGGCTGCCTGTTCATCAACACCGCCCGGCCGTCGCTGGTGGACGAGGCGGCGCTGCTGGCGGCGCTGCGCAGCGGCCGCTTCACCGCCGCGCTCGACGTCTTCGACCAGGAGCCGCTGCCGGCCGACAGCCCGTTCCGCAGCCTGCCGAATGTGGTGCTGTCGCCGCACGCCGCCGGCCACAGCGAGGATTCGCACAAGCGCCAGGGTGCCACCACGGTCGATGAGATCCGCCGCTTCCTGGCCGGCGAGCCGCTGCGCCACCGGGTGACCCCGGCGATGCTGGCGACGATGGCTTGACATCGGCCGCCTCATGAAAAGAGCCGTCATTGCGAGGAGGCGAAGCCGACGAAGCAATCCAGGGGCCACGCCAAACAGCCCTGGATTGCTTCGCTGCGCTCGCAATGACGGTTTCCGAGTGGAGGGCGCGGAAGCGCTTCAATCCGGCTTCGATACCGCCCACCGAAAGGACTTTCCATGAGCTTCCAGGACAAGGTCGTGCTCGTCACCGGCGGCGCGTCGGGCATCGGCGCCGCCGCCACCCGCGCCTTCGCCAGGGAGGGCGCCAGGGTCGCCTTTACCTATGCCACCAGCCGGAACGAGGCGGCTGCGCTGGCGGCGGAACTGGGGGCCCTGGCGCTGCCGGCCGACCTGACCCGGCCGGAGGTGGTGGCCGAAATCTTCGCCCGCACCGAGCGCGAGCTCGGGCCGCTCGACGTGCTGTTCGCCAATGCCGGCGGGCTGCTGCAGCGCAGCCGCTGCGTCGACACCTCGCTCGATCTCTGGAACCAGGCGATCGCGGTCAACCTGACCAGCACCTTCCTGTGCTGCCAGGCGGCGCTGCGGTCGATGGAGCCGCGCCGCGGCGGCGCCATCGTCACCATGTCGTCGCTGGCCGCCTTCGACGGCGGCGGCTTCGGCGCCGCGCATTACGCCGCCACCAAGGGCGCGGTCGCCACCTTCACCCGCAGCCTGGCCAAGGAGGTCGGGCCGCTCGGCATCCGGGTGAACGGCGTCGCCCCTGGGCTGATCGGCACCCGCTTCCACGACGTGTTCAACACGCCGGAAGGCCGCGCCGCCGCCGTCGAGCGCACGCCGCTGCGCCGCGAGGGTCGACCCGAGGACGTGGCCGAGGCGGTGCTGTACCTGGCGTCCGACCGCGCCGCCTTCCTGGCCGGTGAGATCCTGCAGGTCAATGGCGGCGTCGGCTTCTGAGGTCAGTCCCAGCCCGCCTCCACCGCCATCGCCACCGGGCCGCCATCTCGTGCCGTCCACAACCGGAGCGTCCCTCCTCCCACCTCTCCGGCATGCAGCATGATGGCGTCGCCGTCGAACAGCGGCGAGTGGCTGCGGAAGGCAAAGCGCGCTGGCGGCGCGCCGTGGATCGCCGCCGCGAAATGGCACAGCAGCGTCGTCTGCAGCGGCCCGTGCACGACCAGGCCGGGATAGCCCTCGGCCTCGGTCGCATGGCGGCGGTCGTAATGGATGCGGTGGCCGTTGAAGGTCAGGGCGGAATAGCGGAACAGCAGCGGCGCGCCGGCCTCGACCCGGCGCCGGTGCCGGCCGGGCTCCGCTGGCGGCGCCGGCGCCTTCTCCCCGCTGTCGGGGCCGCGATAGACCAGGTCCTGCCGCTCCCGCACCGCCACGCGGCCGCCGGCCTCGATGACATGCTCGACCGTGACGAAGCACAGCGGGCCGGTGCGGCCCTGCTTGGCGACGACATCGGTAATGCGGGACACCCGCCGCACCGCGTCGCCGACCCGCAGCTCGCCGTCGAAGGCGATGCTGCCGCCGGCCCACATCCGGCGCGGCAGCGGCACCGGCGGCAGGAAGCCGCCGCGTTCGGGATGGCCGTCCGGCCCCAACGCCGCCGTCGGCGCGGCCGGCTGTCCCAGGCAGAAATGGATCAGCCGCGGCGCCGCCTCGCCGGCCCGCGGCGGCTGTCCCGGCAGATCGAGCGTCGCGTTGAACTTGCGGGCGAGATCGGCGGTGACGACGTCCTCCGCCGTCTCCTCGCGGCCGATCCAACGGCGCAGCTGGTCGAGATCGGGCTCCGGCACGGCGGGCGTGGCCATCGGCATGGGTCTTTGCTGATCCTGGGCTGATCCTGGCATTCGGCAGCAAGGCTCGCCCGGATTCGGTCCCGCGCCAAGCCTTCGAGGCGCCGGCCGGGCTCGCCCCGCCTTGGACCAAAGACCAATGCCGGTGCTTCCCGCTTGACCCGGCGACTCGCGCGACGTTCAATTCCGTGTTGCCGCCGAGACGAGGATACGCCGATGCGCACGGTCCTGGTCGCTGACGACCACCCGATGTTCCGCGAGGCCCTGGCGGGCACGCTCAAGACGCTCGACGACCAGGTCGACGTGCTCGAGAGCGGCACCTTCGGCGAGGCTGTGGACCAGATCGCCTCGGTGATGGACATCGACCTGATCCTGCTCGACCTCCGCATGCCGGGAATGAACGGGGTCAAGGGCGTGCGCTCGCTGCGCACCCGCCGGCCGGATGTGCCGGTGGCGGTGATCTCGGCCCTGGCCGACAGCTTCGTGATGCGCGAATGCTTCGACGCCGGCGCGGTCGGCTACATCCCGAAATCGCTGTCGCGCGACGCCATCGTCTCCGCCATCTCCGCCATTCTCGACGGCGGCAGCTACACCCCGGGGCTCGACGCCATCGGCCCGGGCGAGCTGGAGGAGGACGAGCCGCTGGACGAGGCGGTGCGCTGCCGGTTCGAGCTGTTGACCAACCAGCAGCGCAAGGTGCTGGAGCTGATGGCCGAGGGCCTGCTGAACAAGCAGATCGCCTATGCCATCGACGTGCAGATCACGACGGTCAAGGCGCATGTCTCCAGCCTGCTGCAGAAGCTCGGCGTCTCCAGCCGCACCCAGGCCGTGATCCTGTTCCAGAAGTACCGCCGGGCCCTGTGAGGCGGGCGACCGATCCGGAATGCCATGAGCTATCCGGGCCGAAGGCTCCCTTTCGCTGTTGAGCATGGCCGGCCAGGCGAGGCGCCGCCACGCCATGTCGCCCGTCTCCCGGGCCATCGCATCGTCCTCGGCCTGCTCGGCTGAAAGAGCATGAAGCTGTTCGGCGGCTCGGATCCGGGAGTGGGGCGAGGCCGGATCTCCGGCAGCTGGGCGGCAATCATCGCGTAATATTTCAGTATGTCCGGCGACCTTTGGGTGCGCTATATTTGGACTGGACGGTCTATTTGGCCGGGCTCCTGCATGGAGTCGATGCCGGTCAGATCGTCTCTTCCCCAAAGGAAGCATAATCCGATATTGGGAGCTTTGCCGATTTTTGCTGCATATTCGGGGGTGATTGACGATTTAGGTCGATATTCTTATGCATATTGTTGCAGGCAACGTTCGGATACAAATATCGTCTGTCTGATTGCAATTCGAAATGGTACGACAAAAAACAGAAATCATTTGGCGTAAATCTTCTCGAAATTCATAACGTCATAATTGCGGGGCGTTGACCGTGCTGTCGAAATCCGAATCTTCCGGGCGTGAAGCCGTGATTCAGGTCGCGGATGTCGTCGTGCAGGCCGCGGCGGCGATGGCCGATCGAAGGCCGATCCAGGCCGTGCCCGATCGGGTGGACGGCCCGAGGCTGGCCGCCGCCCCATTGTCCGAGCCGCCGGCGCAACGCGGTGGCGAGGCCACCGACCGGGCCGCGACCGGGCCGGCGATCCGGCCCGCGGTGGAGCGGGTCGAAGGCAATGCGGTGTCCTGGACGGTCGACATCGTGCTGGCCTATCTCGCGCGCAACTCCGTCGACAGCCAGGCGCTGCCGAAGCTGATCGCCGATCTGCACGGCGTGCTGGAGCAGATCTCGACGGCGGAGCGCCCGCCGGAGAGCGGCCAGCGCCCGGCGGTGCCGGTCAGCCAGTCGGTGACCCCGGACTACATCGTCTGCCTGGAGGATGGCCGGCGGTTCAAGTCGATGAAGCGCTACCTCAAGGCGGCCTACAACCTGACGCCGGAGGAATACCGTGAGAAATGGGGGCTGCCGGCGAACTATCCGATGATCGCCCCCGGCTATGCCGCCCTGTGCTCGGCCCGCGCCAAGTCCCAGAAGCTGGGGAGGCGGCCCGGCCGATGATGCCAACGGTGATTCTCCAGCCCCTTTTCCGTCATGGCCACGGCCCTTCGGGGCTCGCCATGACGGATCTCTATTCCGGGCGGTCGATGTGGGGCCAGCCGGCGGCTCGGCCCGGTGCATTCACCGTCTTGCCGACGCGATCAAGGCCCGCAGCCGGGCCGGCTTGATCGGCTTGGTCAGCAGGCTGACGCCGGACAGCGCCTGCACCATCGACTGCACCTCCGGGCTGCGGTCGGCGGTGATCACCGCGGCCGGGATGTCCTCGTCCAGTGCGTGGCGCAGGCCGATGATCAACTCGGTGCCGCGCTGCCCGCCGTCGAGGTGGTAGTCGGCCAGGATGATGTCCGGGCGGAAGCCCTCGGCCCCGATCCGCGCCTCCATCCCGGCCTTGTCCCCGGCGGCGGCGACGCGGCAGCCCCAGCTGCGCAGCAGCCGGGTCATGCCGTCGAGGATGGCGGGATCGTTGTCGACCACCAGCACCCGCACGCGGTCGACCGCACCGGGCATCACCGCGGCCGCGGCCGGTTGTGGCGCCGCGCAGGCCTGCGCCGGATCGGTCAGCGGCACCAGCACCGAGAACATCGAGCCGCGGCCGACGGCCGAGCGCACCTTGACCTCGGTGCCCAGCAGCCGGCTGATGCGCCGTACGATCGACAGGCCGAGGCCGTAGCCCTTCTGCCCCACCTCCGGCTTCGGCCCGTCCCCCGGGCCGTCCAGGCGGCGGAACTCCTCGAAGATCTCGTCCAGCCGCTCCTGCGGGATGCCGATGCCGGTGTCGGCCACCTGCAGCTCGACCTTGTCGCCGCGGCGCCGTGCCCCGAACAGGATCCGCCCGGCCGGGGTGTAGCGCACGGCGTTGGTCAGGAAGTTCTGCAGCAGGCGGCGCAGCAGCTGCGGGTCGGAGCAGACGGTCAGCGAGCAGGGCAGCAGGGTGAAGGCCACGCCCTTGCGCTGCGCCAGCGGCGCGACCTCGTCGTGCAGCGCCTCCATCAACGGCGGCAGCGGCACGCTCTGCAGGTTGGCGCCGACCCGCCCGGCATCGAGCTTGGAGATGTCGAGCAGGATGTTCAGCAGCTCCTCGACATTCTCCAGCGCGTGGTCGATCTTGCCCAGCAGGGCCTCGCCCTCGGCCGGCAGCGTCGTGTCCTCCAGCGTGGCCACGAACAGCCGGGCGGCGTTCAGCGGCTGCAGCAGGTCGTGGCTGGCATCGGCCAGGAACTTGGTCTTGCTGACATTGGCGCGCTCCGCCTCGGTCTTGGCGATGCGCAGCTCGCGGGCGATGCGGCGGCGCTTCTCCACCTCCGCCGACAGCGCCTCGTTCAGCCGCGACAGGGTGGCGGTGCGCTCATGCACCCGCCGCTCCAGCTCCTCATTGGCCGCCTCCAGGATGCGCTCGGCCCGGCGGCGCTCGGTGATGTCCTGGATCAGGGTGAAGAAGCCCACCACCTCGTCGCGGTGGTTGCGGTGCGGCACATAGGTGGCGAAGCCGAACCGCATCTCGTCGCCGGACCCCGGCAGCGGCAGGTCGAAGGTGACGGTGGCGCCGGCCAGGGCGCGCTCGATGAAGGGCTGGCGCGGCTCGTACTCGGCGTCGCCCAGCACCGCGCGCAGCGTCTGGCCCAGGATCGGCGTGCCGTTCGGCGCGTAGCCGGCGCGGTAGGCGCGGTTGACGAAGCGGTAGCGCTGGTCGCGGTCGACATAGGAGATCATGGTCGGCACCGCATTGGCGAACAGCCGGATCCGCTGCTCGCTGTCCAGCAGCGCCTCCTCCGCCAGCTTGCGCTCGGTGATCTCGACATAGGAGGTGACGAAGCCGCCGTCGGGCATGGGGTCGCCCTTGACCTCGAACCAGCGGCCGTTCAGCGCCACCTCCGACGGCGGGCCGGAACCGCGGGCGGAGCCGGGCCCGATCGGCGAGGCGGTGCCCAGCGCCGGGGCGCCGCGCGCGTCGTTGAACTCCTGGAACCGGCGGTAGGACGCGCCGGCCCGGCGCAGCTCGGCCGGCAGCTCCAAGAGCTCGCCGTAGCGCCGGTTGGCGGTCACCAGCTTCTGGTCGCGGTCGAACACGGCGACGCCGATCGACATGCTCTCCAGCGTCGCCTGCAGGTGGGCGGAGCGCTCGGCCAGCGCCTTCTCGCGCTCCTGCCGCTCGGCGTCCTTGACGTCGGTGATGTCGGTGTAGATCGAGGCGATGCCGCCCTCGGTCGACCGCCGGTCGTTGACCTGGACCCAGCGTCCGTCGGCCAGGGCGTAGACCCAGCGCTGGGCGCCGCCGTCGCGGGTGGTGGCGCGCTGCAGCCGGCGCTCGGCCATCCAGGCCTCGGGCGTCAGCCCGTCCGACTGGATGATGCCGGCGTCGAGACCCAGGCGCACCAGCGCGCCCAGCGACAGGCCGGGCCGGATGCTGTCGGTCAGCCGCGGCCAGAAATCCAGGAACCGGCGGTTGAACAGCACCAGCCGGTCCTCGGGGTCGAAGATGGCGAAGCCTTCGGAGATGCTGTCGATCGCGTCCTGCAGCCGGTTCTGCGCCGTGCGGCTGGCGACGATCGCCTCGCTCAGCTCCAGGTTCGACTGCTCCACCGCCTTCAGCGCGTGCTCCAGCTCGCGCGTCCGGTCGCGCACCTTCTGGTCCAGGAGGATCGCGGTCTGGAACAGCTGGTAGGCGTTGCCCTGCATGTCGAGGCTGTGCTCGACCCGCTGCATCAGGGCGCGGTTGATCTCCGACAGCTTGGCGACCTGGCGCCGCAGCGCGGCCTCGCCGTCCGTCCGATCCTGCGTCGCGACCTCCCGACCCATGCTCAGCCCGGCCCGAAGGCGATCCCGGTGAAGGTCTGGCTGACATGCATCATGCCGAACTGCTCGCCATAGGTGTTGAAGCCGACGACGTTGTTCTGGGCCATGATCTTCGAGACCTCGGTCAGCATCTGGCGCTGCTCCATCTCGACATAGCGCAGCACGCAGTCGAAGCCGATCACGGCGTCGATGCTGCCCAATTCCGCGCGCAGGTCGTCGAACAGGGAAACCAGATTCGCGACCAGATCGCTGCTCTTTGCGACGCTCAGGATGATTCCCTCGTCGATGGCGCAGAAGAAATGCAGGCTGCCGTCGTCATCGGCCCGCTTGATGGCGCGGACGTAGTGACGGCCGCCGGCCTTCACCACCAGCGGGTGCGAGGCGAAGACCAGCGGCGTCAGGTCCGACCGCTCCAGCCCGATCAGCCGGGCATATTCCTCGGCCGCCGGCTCGGCGTTGATCTCCATCACCCGCCGCTGCGCCGGGTCGGCCCGGGTCACCACCATCTTCTGGTCCAGCGCGTCGAAATGCTGGCGCTCGAACACCCGGAAGGTCAGGTCGGTCGACACCAGCACCAGCAGCGACGCGCTGGACAGGATGCGCCCGTCCAGGAAGATCGCGGTCTCGCGGAAAGCCAGGTTGTCGCCGGCCGACCCGCCGACCAGCGGGATCTCGCCCAGCGCGTCGCCCAGCGCGCTGACGATGATCTCCTCATGCATCGACAGCCCGTCATTGATCAGCAGGGCGAAGCTGCGCGACGGGTCGAAGCGGTGCTGGTGCCGGGCCTGATGCTCGGCCAGCAGCGCCTTGATGATGGCGGCGCCGTCGGCGATCTCGAAGCTGGCGGGCTCGATCAGCCGGACCGAGGTGGCGAAATGGTCGGCCGACAGGCTCATCCCGGTAATGGTGCCCTGGCGGTAGCCGGCGGGGGTGATCTCGCCGGCGGTGGTGCAGCCCAGCACCCGCACCTCCGGCGCCCGGCGGCCGATCTCGGCCAGCACCGCCGGCAGGTCGTAGGTGGGCGAGCAGAACAGCAGGACCATCTCCATCCGGTCCTGGGCGATCGCGCCCAGCAGCTCCTCGACCGCGTCCTCCGTCGACGCCTTCATGCTCATCCCCCGACGGATGCCGCTCGGGCCGGTGACGGCCGTTCTCTCCTGGGCTTGACTGGCTTGGGGCATCGCTTCCTCCCGAGAAGCTTATCGGGCCCCTCTGGCGGGGACCACTGATCCAAGGTCCAATTATCCGCCCGGATTCCGCTTGTGCCAAAGTCCTATTCCGGCCGGTCCTTCCTTGCCGGTACCGTTTTCCGGAGGTTCAGGCGCCGGTCCGCACGGCCGTGGCGCGACCGGGCACGCGCCCGTACGGAACGGCGCGACAGACATGGAGGATGCCGATGAAGACGCGTGCCGCAGTGGCAGTCGCCGCGGGGAAGCCTCTGGAGATCC
>NZ_JANX01000213.1 GCF_000767795.1 Inquilinus limosus MP06
GTCGTCATGCGTCGGCCCGGCCGGCGCGCACCGCCCCGGCATACATGCCGCTGCGCCGGAAGTCGCGCGGCCCGATGCCGTAGAAGCGCCGGAACGCCTTGGCGAAGTAGTTGGCGTCGTCGAAGCCGCAGCGCTGGGCGATGATCTTGATCGGCGTCTCCTCGACATGCAGCAGCCGCGCCGCCTCCTCCATGCGCAGGCGCAGCAGGTAGCGGGCCGGCGTCGTGCCCTCATGCGCGGCGAAGACCCGGCTGAAATGATAGCGGCTGTAGCCCGAGGCCTTGGCCATGCGGGCGACGTCGATCCGCTCCGCCGGCTGACCGGCGCACAGCGACACGGCCCGTTCGATTGCCGCCGGCCGGGGCGATGCCGCCGGCATCTCGCCCCAGGGCAGCAGCTCTTCCGCCAGTCCCATCGCCGCGCCATAGGCGAGGGCGGAGGCGCGGGCCGGACTCGCAGCCTCGCCCTGTAGCGCCGACAGGCACAGGCCCGCCAACCGCTCCACCGCGGCCTCCGGCAGCGTCACCACCGGGCCGTGCGCGGCCGTGACCTCGCGCCAGACCCGCAGCACCTCGCGGCCGTTCAGGCACAGCCAGAAGAACTCCCATTCCGGGTTGCGGCCCAGCCAGTAGCGATTGTCCTGCGGGAAGCGCAGCAGCATGGTCTGGCCCGGCCGCAGCTCCCAGCGCCTGCGCTCGACCCGCAGATGGCCGCGGCCGCCGATCGTGTGCTGCAGCAGCACGAAGGGCGCGTCGCCGCGCCTCAGCCCGTGCCAGTCGTAGCCGGGGTCGGTGCAGCGGTCGTAGCCGGCGCTGGTGACCATGGCGTGCAGCCGGTAGCGGTCCTTCGGGAACACCACCGAGACTCCGCCAGGGAGCCGCTCTCGCAGCGCCGACAGCATGGAATGCCCCATGATCGCACGGAATTCCTCTTTCGCCGGTTTTCCCGGCCCCATAGACCATAGCACGAAATAGCTTGCCGAGGGGCATCGAGCCCCGGGAGGATGCGATGAAGGTTGCCGTGATCGGCGCGGGCAGCGTCGGCTTCACCCGGAAGCTGGTGCGCGACATGCTGAAGGTGCCGGAGCTGCAGGACACCGAATTCGCGCTGCACGACATCAATGCCGACAACCTCGACATGGTGGCGCAGATCCTGCGCCGCGACATCGAGGCCAACCGCCTGCCGGCCAAGGTCACCACCTCGGTGGAACGGCGCCGGGCGCTGGCGGGCGCGCGCTACGTCATCAGCTGCGTCCGCATCGGCGGCCTGCGCGCCTTCGCCAGCGACATCGAGATCCCGCTGAAATACGGCGTCGACCAATGCGTCGGCGACACCATCTGCGCCGGCGGCATCCTGTACGGCCAGCGCAACATCCCGCAGATCCTCGATTTCTGCCGCGACATCCGGGCGGAGGCGGAGGAGGGGGCGTGGTTCCTGAACTACGCCAACCCGATGGCGATGAACACCTGGGCCGCGATCGAGCATGGCGGCATCGCCAACACCATCGGCCTGTGCCACGGCGTGCAGCATGGCTGGCACCAGATCGCCGAGGTGCTGGGCGCCGAGGACCCGCGCGAGGTCGACTATGTCTGCGCCGGCATCAACCACCAGACCTGGTACATCGACATCCGCTTCCAGGGCCGGAAGATCGAGGCGACGGAGCTGCTGGAAGCCTTTGAGCGCCACCCGCGCTACAGCCGGGAGGAGAAGGTTCGGATCGACGTGCTGCGCCGCTTCGGCTGCTATTCGACCGAGAGCAACGGCCATCTCAGCGAATACCTGCCCTGGTACCGGAAGCGGCCGGACGAGATCAATCGCTGGATCGACCTGTCGAACTGGATCAACGGCGAGACCGGCGGCTATCTGCGCCACTGCACCGAGCAGCGGAACTGGTTCGAGACCGACTTTCCGCGCTGGCTGTCCGAGGCCGGGGCGCCCTTGTCCGAGTACCGCCGCTCCGACGAGCACGGCAGCTACATCATCGAGGCGCTGGAGACCGGGCGGGTCTATCGCGGCCATTTCAACCGGCGCAACGAAGGGCTGATCACGAACCTGCCGCAGGACTGCATCGTCGAGACGCCGGGCTTCGTCGACCGCTTCGGCCTGAACATGGCGGCGGGGCTGGAGCTGCCGCTGGGCTGCGCCGCCACCTGCACCACCTCGGTCAACGTCCAGCGCATGGCGGTCAAGGCGGCGGTGACCGGCGATCTCGACCTGCTGCGCCTGGCCGTGCTGCACGACCCGCTGGTCGGCGCCGTCTGCAACCCGGACGAGGTCTGGCAGATGGTCGACGAGCTGCTGGTGGCCCAGGCCGAGTGGCTGCCGCAATTCGCCGATGCGATCGACGGCGCGAAGCAGAGCCTGGCCCGCGGCGGCGTGGCGACGCGCGACTGGGGCGGCGCCGCCCGCCTGTCGGTGCGCAGCGTCGACCAGCTGCGCGAGGCCCGGGCCACCGCCAAGGCCGCGAGCTGATCGGGGGCGACCAACGCCCCGGCGGACCATCAACGAGGGGAGGCGACCATGAGATTGACGAAGATCGCGCTCATGCTGGCGGGGCTGCTGCTGGCGCTGCCGGCGGTGGCCGAGCCGGTGACCCTGCGCTTCTGGGTGGCGTGGGACCCGGCCCAGCCCGACGCCAGGGCGATGCAGGCGCAGATCGCCGCCTTCGAGCAGGCGCATCCGGACATCAGGATCGAGACCCAGAACATCGCCTTCGGCGCCCTGCACGACAAGCTGGTGACGGCCGTGGCCGGCGGCGACGCGCCCGACATCTCCTGGGGCCTGGCGGAGTGGTTCGGCGAGCTGTACCGCATGGGCGCGCTGCTCGACCTCACGCCCTACACCGCCGACTGGCCGGGGCGCGACGGGATCTACCCCAACGTGATCGAGGCGCTGACCATCGACGGCAAGCTGATGGCGATGCCGCATTACCTCGGCATCCGGGCGCTGCTCTATCACGAGGAGATGCTGAAGAAGGCCGGGATCGCCGAGCCGCCGAAGAGCTGGGACGAGCTGATCGCGGCCTCCCAGAAGATCAAGGCGGCCACCGGGCAGCACGGCTTCGGCATCGCCGGCACCGGGGTGCGGGCGCCGCAGGAGCTGGTGATGTACCTGGCGCAGAACGACGTCGCCATCGCCCGGCGCCAGCCGGATGGCGGCTACAAGAACAGCTGGGCCGACGACCAGGCCGAGCTGGCGCGGGCCACAGAGGTCCTCGCCTTCTACCGCCGGCTGCTGGACGAGGGCGCGATCCAGCCCGAAGCCGCCGGCTGGGGCTGGGAGCAGGAGGACAGCAATTTCGCGCTCGGCAAATACGCCATGGCAGTGGACGGCGCCTGGATGCAGTCGCGCGCCCAGCAGAACCCCGAGGCGATGGCCGATGTGAAGGTGGCGCCGCCGCCCTTCAAGCTGAAGCCGGCGACCTTCTTCGAGATCAACCCCTTCTTCCTCTACAAATCGACCCAGCACCCGAAGGAGGCCTGGACCTTCGCTGCCTTCATGACCGGCCGCGACTACCAGGCGGCGGGGCGGCCGACGACCTCGATCCGCAAGGACGTGGTCAGCCCCGGCGTGTGGGGCGAGGGCTTCTCCTCGCTGGCGCCGACCGGCGTCGTGTTCCCGCCGGTGGCGCTGGGCCAGATCACCCGGGCGATGGAGGAATCGATCGGCCGGGTGCTCCTGAAGAAGGAAGACCCGGCCGAGGTCGCCGCCTGGCTCGGCAAGCAGGTCAACCGCGCCCTGCGCCAGTCCGGCGAGCTGAGCTCGTCGTGAGTTGAGCTTGGCGGGAGCCGCCCCCTCACCCTACCCGAGGAGCTACGACATTCACACATCGCCTCTTTTGAGTCCCCCCTCCCCTTGCGGGAGGGGGGTAGGGGGAGGGGGTTCTCTCGGATCGAGTCGGCCCAGACTGTCGCGAACCGGCCGGATGGCGAGTTCGGTGCCCTGCCCATTCGCGCGCGGACGCGCGCAGCCCCTCCCCCTGCCCCCCTCCCGCAAGGGGAGGGGGGACTTTAAAAAGCTCACTCCAAAGATCTGTGAATCTGGCAAGGCTGTCCGCCGGCGGGAGGCGGCCCTGCCATGACCGCCTATGCCGAGCTGCAGGTCACCACCAACTTCTCCTTCCTGCGCGGCGGGTCGCATCCGGAGGAGCTGGTGGAGACGGCGATCCTGCTGGGCCTGTCGGCCATCGCCGTGACCGACCGCAATTCCCTGGCCGGGATCGTGCGCGGCCATGTCATCGCCAACCGCGACGAGGACCGGCAGAAGGCCAGCCGCATCCCCTACATCGTCGGCTGCCGGCTGGACCTGATCGATGCCCCGGGCCTGCTGTGCTATCCGACCGACCGCGCCGCCTATGGCCGGCTGTGCCGGCTGCTGACCATCGGCAACCGGCGGGCGAAGAAGGGGCAGTGCGACCTGGCCTTCGCCGACCTGCCGCCCTGGCTGGAGGGGCAGATCCTGGTGGCGCTGCCGCCGGACCGGATCGACGACGCCTTCGCCGACCATCTGGCCCGGCTGCGGGCCGAGGCGCCGAAGCGCCTGTTCCTGGCCGCCAGCCACCGCTACCGCGGCGACGATGCCCGCCGCCTGGCCGATCTGGCCGAACTGGCGCGGCGGGTGCGGGTGCCGCTGGTGGCCACCAACGACGTGCTGTACCACGTGCCCGAGCGGCGGCGGTTGCAGGACGTGGTCACCTGCATCCGCGAGCACTGCACCATCGACGATGCCGGCTGGCGGCTGGAGGCCAATGCCGAGCGGCACCTGAAGGGGCCCGAGGAGATGGCGCGGCTGTTCCGCGACCACCCGGAGGCGCTGGAGCGGACGGTCGAGATCGCCGAACGCTGCCGGTTCAGCCTGGACGAGCTGGGCTACGAGTATCCCGAGGAGATCACGCCGGACGGCATCCCGGCGCAGGAGCGGCTGGAGCAGCTGACCCGCGAGGGCGCGGCCCGGCGCTATCCGGATGGCGTGCCCGAGAAGGTGCAGGCCCAGATCGACCGCGAGCTGGATCTGATCGGCCGGCGCGACTATGCCCCCTTCTTCCTGACCGTGGCCGATATCGTCGCCTTTGCCAGCCGGAAGGACATCGGCATCCTGAACCAGGGTCGCGGTTCGGCGGCGAACAGCATCGTCTGCTACTGCCTCGGCATCACCGCCATCGACCCCATCCAGATGGACCTGCTGTTCGAGCGCTTCGTCAGCGAGGAACGCCACGAGCCGCCCGACATCGACGTCGATTTCGAGCATGAGCGGCGCGAGGAGGTGATCCAGCACATCTACGAGAAATTCGGCCGCCACCGCACGGCCCTGGCCGCGACCGTCATCTGCTATCGCACCCGGGCCGCGGTGCGCGACGTCGGCAAGGCGATGGGCCTGTCGGAGGACATGATCAGCGCCCTGTCCGGCTCGGTCTGGGGCTGGAGCATGAACGGGCTGGACGAGGGCCAGGTGCGCGAGGCCGGGCTGGACCCGGCCGATCCCCGGCTGCGCCTGGCGCTGGAGCTGGCGGTCGAGCTGATGGGCTTCCCCCGCCATCTCAGCCAGCACACCGGCGGCTTCGTCTTCGCCCGCAGGCGGCTGGACGAGATGGTGCCGATCGAGAACGCGGCGATGGACGATCGCACCGTCATCTGCTGGGACAAGGACGACCTCGACGCCGTCAACATGCTCAAGGTCGACGTGCTGGCGCTGGGCATGCTCACCGCGCTGAAGCGCTGCTTCGACCTGATGAACAAGCACTATCCGGAGCAATACCCCGAGCCGCTGGCCCTCGGCATGACGCCGCGCGAGGACCCGGCAGTCTACGAGATGCTGGGCCGGGCCGATTCGATCGGCGTGTTCCAGGTCGAATCCCGGGCCCAGCAGTCGATGCTGCCGCGGCTGAAGCCGAAGAAGTTCTACGACCTGGTGATCGAGGTCGCGATCGTCCGGCCGGGACCGATCCAGGGCGACATGGTGCATCCCTATCTGCGCCGCCGCGACGGGATCGAGCCGGTGACCTATCCGAAGCCGGAGATCCGCGGCGTCCTGGAGAAGACGCTGGGCGTGCCGCTGTTCCAGGAGCAGGGCATGAAGCTGGCCAGCGTCGCCGCCGGCTTCTCGCCCAGCGAATCCGACCGGCTGCGCCGGGCCATGGCCACCTTCCGCAACGAAGGCACGATCCACCAGTACGAGACGCGCTTCATCGAGGGCATGGTCGCCAACGGCTATGAGCGCGACTTCGCCGAGCGCTGTTTCAACCAGATCAAGGGCTTCGGCAGCTACGGCTTCCCCGAGGCGCATGCCGCCTCCTTCGCCCTGCTGGTCTATGAGAGCGCCTGGGTGAAGCACCACCACCCCGAGGTGTTCTGCTGTGCCCTGATCAACTCCCAGCCGATGGGCTTCTACGCCCCGGCCCAGCTGGTGCGCGATGCGCGCGAGCACGGCGTCGAGATCCGCCCGGTCGACGTCAACCGCAGCGACTGGGACTGCACGCTGGAGCCGATCGCTGGATTGGGGGCCGGCCGCGACCACGCCGTGCGACTGGGCCTGCGGCTGGTGAAGGGGCTGAACGAGGAGGAGGGCAAGAAGATCGTCGAGCGCCGCGGCGCCGGCTACGCGTCTCCGGCCGAACTGACCCGCCGCGCCGGCGTCACGTCCCGGGCCCTGAACCGGCTGGCCGAGGCCGCCGCCTTCGGCTCGATGGGGCTCGACCGGCAGCAGGGGCTGTGGGCCGTGGCCGGGGTGGAGGGCGAGGCCCTGCCGCTGTTCGCCGCCCGCCCGGCGCAGCTGGCGCTGTTCGAGGAGGCGGCGGCCGAGCTGCCGCCTTTGCCGCCAGGGCTGGAGGTGCTGGAGGACTACGCCACCACCGGCCTGTCGCTGACCAGGCACCCCTTGGCGCTGCTGCGCCCGGCGCTCGCCAGGCTCGGCATCGCCCCGGCCCGCAGCCTGCGCGACGAGGGGACCCGCGACGGCGCCCGCATCCGCGTCGCCGGCATCGTGCTGTTCCGGCAGCGGCCGCAGACCTCCAACGGCACCATCTTCGTCACCGTCGAGGACGAGAGCGGCGCCGCCAACATCGTGGTCTGGTCGCATGTGTCGGAGCGGTACCGCCGCGCCGTCTATGCCGGCCGCCTCTTGGCCTGCGAGGGCCGGGTGCAGAAGGTCGGCGAGGGCGAGCACCAGGTGATCCATGTGGTGGCCGAGCGCTTCGTCGACTGGACCGACCAGCTGCCGGTGCTGGCCCGCGGCACCGACCAGGTGGTGCTGGACCCCGAGGCCCAGCGCCGCCCCCGCGCCGCCGCCGGCCGCGGCCACCGGGTGACGCTGAAGAGCCGGGACTTCAAATAGGTCCACAGAGCTGACGCGTCGCCTCTCCCGCAAGCGGGAGAGGCTACGCGAGAAGACGCTCGACTTACTATAAGCGTAGAGCCAGCCTTCTCCCGTCTCGCGGGAGAAGTGGCGGGAGTCCTACTTCCGCGGCCGCAGGGTCGGGAACAGGATGACGTCGCGGATCGAGGCCGAGTTGGTCACCAGCATCACCAGCCGGTCGATGCCGATGCCCATGCCGCCGGTCGGCGGCAGGCCGTATTCCAGCGCGGTGACGTAGTCGCGGTCCATCATCTGGGCCTCGTCGTCGCCGGCGTCGCGCGCCGCGACCTGGGCGGCGAAGCGCTCATACTGGTCCTGCGGGTCGCTGAGCTCGGAGAAGGCGTTGCCCAGCTCCCAGCCATTGGCATAGGTCTCGAACCGCTCGGTCAGGCGCGGGTCGGTGCGGTGCGCCTTGGCCAGCGGCGAGATCTCCTTCGGCATGTCGGTGACATGGGTCGGCTGGATCAGCGTGTGCTCGACCGTCTCGCCGAACACCAGCTCCACCACCTGGCCCCAATTCTCCTTGCCGGTGACCTTGAGCTGCAGCTTCCTCGCTGCCTCCCGCGCCGCCTCCGCCCCCTGGATCTGCAGGAAGTCGACGCCGGTCGCCTCCTTGACCAGCTCGGTCATCGGGGCGCGGCGGTATTGGCCGCCGAACTCAATCCTGTGTTCGCCGAAGGTCACGGTGGTGCCGCCGGTCGCCGCCTTTGCCGCCGTGGCGAAGATGTCCTCGGCCAGCGCCATCATGTCGGTGTAGTCGGCATAGGCCTGGTACAGCTCGAGCATCGTGAACTCCGGATTGTGCCGGGTCGAGATGCCCTCGTTGCGGAAGTTGCGGTTGATCTCGAACACCCGCTCCGACACGCCGCCGACGATCAGCCGCTTCAGGTACAGCTCCGGCGCGATGCGCAGGTACAGGTCCATGTCGAGCGTGTTGTGATGCGTCACGAACGGCTTGGCCGAGGCGCCGCCCAGGATCGGATGCAGCATCGGCGTCTCGACCTCGAGGAAGCCGCGGTCCTGCATCAGCCGGCGGATGTCGGCGACGATCCGGCTGCGGGCGCGGAAGGTCTCGCGGCTCTCCTCGCTCATGATCAGGTCGAGATAGCGCTGGCGGTAGCGCGCCTCGACATCGGTCAGGCCGTGATACTTCTCCGGCAGCGGCAGCAGCGTCTTGGCCAGCAGGTCGACATGCTGGGCGTTGATGGTCAGCTCGCCGCGCTTGGTGCGGCGGATGAAGCCCTCGACCCCGATCAGGTCGCCGATGTCGAGCAGCCCGACCAGCTCCTGCGTCGCCGGGTCGGCATAGTCCTTGTGGCAGAACACCTGGATCTTGCCGCTGACGTCGTGCAGGTCGATGAACATGCCGCTGTTGCGGTACGCCCGGATGCGGCCGGCGATGCGGACCACATCCTCCGGCTTCTCCGCCTCGGCCGGCAGTTCGGCATAGCGCGCCTGCAGCCCGGCGGCGTCCGCATTCTTCTCGTAGTGATACGGGTAGGGGTCGATCCCCTTCTCCCGCAGCGCCCGCAGTTTCTCCAGCCGCGGCGTCTTCAGCGGGTTGTCGGCATCGTCGTGCGGGGCGCGGACGCTCTCGACGCTGTCGGACATGGCAGGGCACTCCAGGGCAGGGAACGACAAGACGGACAGACCGGGATCGCGTCCTCTACCCGCCGCATCCCGGGGGTGCAAGCCGGTTCCGCGCATGGCCCCCTTCTTCTCAGGACGGTGATGAATTTCGATATCCGAATGTTTCACGACTGTTTATGAGAAACAGAGCATACTTGCGTATTGAAGCCGGCACCGTACCGACCGGCGGCTATGAGCAGTGAGGGCGTTCGAGATGAGAGACAGCGTTTCCCGAATGGCCGTGGCGGCCACCCTGGCCGCGGCCGGCCTGGCCGCCTGCTCCGACCTCACCGATGTCACGCCCTGGGCCTATTCGACCGAACCCGAGACCGCGCAGCGGGCCGCGCCGGTCAGGACGGAACCCGAGCCGCAGCCGACACCGCCGGCCTACACGGCCCCGCGGGTGATCGCCGCCGCCCCCGCCCC
>NZ_JANX01000214.1 GCF_000767795.1 Inquilinus limosus MP06
CGACGGCGGCCGTCGGCCCGGACGGAGAGGCGGAGAGCAGGGGAGGGCGGCATGGCAAGAGTTGAGATCCGCAACGTCACGAAGGCCTTCGCGGACCACACCGCGGTCTCCGACGTCAGCCTGACGGTCGAGGACGGCGAGTTCCTGGTCCTGCTCGGCCCGTCCGGCTGCGGCAAGAGCACGCTCCTGCGGATGATCGCCGGGCTGGAGCTGCCGACCCGGGGCGACATCGTCATCGGCGGGCGCGTCGCCACGCGGCTGCAGCCGAAGGACCGGAACGTCGCCATGGTGTTCCAGAACTACGCGCTGTATCCGCATCTGACCGCCTATGAGAACATCGCCTTCCCGCTGCGCATCCGCCGCCTGCCGGCGAAGGTGGTCGACCAGAAGGTGCGCTGGGCGGCCGGGCTGGTCGGGCTCGAAAAGCTGCTGAAGCGCAAGCCGCGGCAGATGTCGGGCGGCGAACGGCAGCGCACCGCGCTGGCGCGGTCGCTGGTCCGCGACACAGACGTCTTCCTGCTGGACGAGCCGCTGTCCAACCTGGACGCGAAGCTGCGCCACTCCTCGCGCGACGAGTTGCGTCGGTTCCAGGAGCGGGTGGGCGTGACCTCGATCTACGTCACCCATGACCAGGTGGAGGCGATGGGGCTGGGCGACCGCATCGTGGTGATGCAGGGCGGCAGCATCCGCCAGGTCGGGACGCCGGAGGAGATCTACCTCAACCCCGCCGACACGTTCGTCGCCACCTTCATGGGGTCGCCGCCGATGAACCTCGTCGCGGATGGCCCCGTGATCCTCGGCTTCCGGCCGGAGGAATTCCTGCCGGAGGCGCACTACGCCCGTGGCGCCGACCTGGCGCGCTTCACCTTCGTGGCGGAGCGCGCGGAGTATCTCGGCGGCGACCGTCTGCTCTACGGCCGTGTCTCCGGCACCGTGCCGGAAACGGCGGTGATCGCCCGCATCCCCGCCAGCATTGCCTGCCCACAGGATCTCGACACGGCGATGTCCTTCGCCGTCCCCAGCACCCATCTCCGGCGCTTCGAGGCCGCGGGCGGCAAGGCGATCGCCGCCGGCACCGCGCCGAGGATGGTGGTCCATGGCTGAGACCCGTGCCGCCCTGGCGGGCGACCGCGCGCTCGCCTATCTCACCCTCGCGCCGAGCGCCTTCCTCCTGGTCCTTCTGGCCGGCGTGCCGATGGTGACGGTGTTCTTCATGGCGATGCAGGACATCGACATGGGGGCGACCTCCGGCCCGTTCGTCGGGCTCGAGAATTTCGCCTGGGCGCTCACCGATCCGGCCTTCCACTCGGCGCTGGTCAACACCTTCATCTGGGTTTTCGGCAGCGTCACGCTCGAGATGCTGATCGGCCTGGGCCTCGCCCTGCTGCTGAACCGCAGCTTCCAGCTGAGGGGGCTGACGCGCGCGGTGATCCTGGCGCCCTACCTGGTGCCGAGCGTCGTCGCCGTCCTCACCTGGCGCTACATGCTCCACGACATCGTCGGCATCATCAACGCGGCGCTGGTCGGCATCGGCCTGGCCAGCGGCCCGCTGCTCTGGCTGAACAGCACGTCGCTGGCGATGCTGTCGGTCATCATCGTCGGCGTGTGGAAGTTCTTCCCCTTCGTGGTGCTGGCGCTGCTCGGCATCCTGCAGGCGATCCCGCAGGAGCAGTACGAGGCGGCCCGGCTCGACGGGGCAGGGGAGTTCCAGCAGTTCTGGCGGATCACGCTGCCGCATCTGCTGCCGGTCTTCCTGCTGACGGCGCTGCTGCGGACGATCTGGTCGTTCCAGAAGTTCGACATCATCTATCTGATGACCGGCGGCGGCCCGCTCGATTCCACCACGACGCTGCCGGTCCTCGTCTATCTCAAGGCATTCTCCGACTTCGAGCTCGGCCGCGCTGCCGCGGTCGCGATCCTGACCTGCGCGATCCTCGGCCTGCTGACGGCGGTCTACTTCCTGCTGATCAAGCGCGCGGAGGCCCGCCAATGACCGCCGCGTCGTTTTCCCAAGGGCGCGAGGAGCCGCGCCGCCATCACGAGATGGCGGATGTGCATCACCTCTTCTCACGGATCATGCTGTACCTGCTCGCCGCCGCCGCGGTCGCCGTCGTCGGCTTCCCGCTGTTCTGGATGGTGATCTGCTCGTTCAAGCCGGGCAGCGAGCTCTACGCCACGCCGCCGACCGTCCTGCCCCAGGTCTGGACGCTGCAGAACTACCGCGACCTGTTCGTCCAGACTGACTTCCCCTCCTATTTCGTGAACAGCCTGATCGTCGCCTTCGGCGCCACCGGCCTGTCGCTGGTGATCGGCGGCCTCGGGGCGTACAGCCTCAGCCGCTTCCGCTTCTTCGGCATCGCCGCCTTCTCCAGCGCGACGCTGGTCTGCTACATGCTGCCGGAAGTCCTGATCGTGCTGCCGCTGTACATCTACGTGGTGCAGCTCGGGCTGGCCGACACGCTGATCTCGCTGATCGTCGCCAACACCGCCTTCACTCTGCCGCTCGCGCTCTGGTTCATGCGGTCCTACTTCAACGCGATCCCGACCAGCCTCGAGGAGAGCGCGATGATCGACGGCTGCAGCCGGTTCCAGGCGATGCGCCGCGTCACCCTGCCGCTCGCCCTGCCGGGCATCGTCTCGGTCGGCGTCTTCAGCTTCAACCACGCCTGGAACGAGTTCCTGTTCGCCCTGGTCTTCATCTCCTCCGAGGAGAACAAGACCCTGCCGCTCGGCCTCGCCACCTGGATCGGGCAGGACAATCTCTATTCCTGGGGGATGCTGCTCGCCGGCGCCGTGCTCGTCACCATTCCGGTCGTCCTGTTCTACCTGCTGGTCCAGCGCAAGCTGGTCGTCGGCCTGACCGACGGTGCCAACAAGGGTGACTAGGCCGCAATCCCGAGATCCCTGCTCCGAGGTTATCATGACGAAGATCACCGATGTGACGGTCGTGGCCGTCGAGATCCCGCTCGCCCGCAACTTCGGCGGCAGCCGCTACAACGTCACCAAGCGGTGCACGATCATCACCCGGATGGCGACCGATGACGGCTTGGTCAGCGAGGTCTACAACGGCGACAACCGCGACCACATGCGCGCCGTCGTCGACATCATCGAGAAGGAGTTGACGCCCCTGGTCGTCGGGGAGGACATCTTCGCCGTCGAACGGGTCTGGCAGAAGATGTTCGCCGTCGCCGAGTGGAACCGCGACCGGAAGCTGGTGATGGAGGCGATCGCCTGCATCGACAGCGCGATCTGGGACCTGATGGGCAAGGCCACCGGCGTCAATGTCTGCCGGCTGCTCGGCGGCTACCGGCAGGAGATTCCGATCATCTGCATCGGCGGCTACTACGAGGAGGGCAAGACCCTCGCCGATCTCGGCCGGGAGATGGAGCGGCTGCGGCTGGCGGGGCTGGCCGGCTGCAAGGTCAAGGTCGGCGGGCTGAGCCCCGAGCGTGACGCCGAGCGGGTGGCGGCGGCGCGCAAGGGCGCCGGCGACGATTTCTGGATCGCGGTCGACGCCAACCGCGGCTGGTCGGTCGACGACGCCGTCCGCTTTGCCCGGCTGATCGAGACATATGACATCGCGTGGTTCGAGGAACCCTGCCACTGGTACGACGATGCCCGCAGCATGGCCGAGGTGCGGCGCCGGACCTCGATCCCGATCGATGCCGGGCAGAGCGAGGTGACCAGCGCCGGGGTCCGCCGCCTGGTCGCGGCGGAGGCCGTCGACATCGTGAATTTCGATGCCTCCGAGGCCGGCGGCATCACCGACTGGCGGCGCGCCGCGGCGCTGTGCGCCCTGCACGGGGTCCGCGTCGGCCATCATGAGGAGGCGCAGATCGCGATGCAGATGATCGCGGCGATCCCGAACGGCGTCTGCGCCGAATGCTTCGAGCCCGCGCGAGACCCGATCTGGGCGGGCCTGATCGCCAATCGGCCGAGCCCGGTCGACGGAATCATCCCGATCCCGCAGGGGCCGGGCTTCGGCCTGAGTCTCGACTGGGACATGGTCGAGCGGTACCGCGTCAACTGAGTTCGCTCGGGGCACGCTCGCCTTTGCGAAGGAAGCATTTACCGGGTGAGGTCGGGGTTATTCACAGCGCACTCGAACGCGGTGGGTTGTGTCCCCGCCCCAAAAAGGCGGGGTTTTCGGCATTCTGCGGCACTCATAGACGGAAAGCTAAGCTGGCCTCGAGTACCGGGGCCGGCACAGGAATAGCACATGTGGCACGCCCGACCACGCCTTCATCGTTGGAGGGGCGGGCCAACCCGGCTGGCGCTGTAACAGTAGGCGCCGCCCACTTCGCCATTTGCGGTCTGCCGCAAGAGACGCGCCTCGATCACACTCGGCTCGGTGCTGCCGCCGCACCATCAGCCTTCGAGCATCTGCCCTGTCCCCTTTGTGGACATCGAAGCTGGCCGGCACCGTGTATGAGCGAGGTCTCCTATTGGCGCGACGCAGCCGGGTCAGGCGGTGGCAACGGGTCGACCACGGCCGGTTTGGTCGATGTTCCTATCGGGGCGCCGACGGCATGGCCGCATGTGGCGGATATCGTTGAAAAAGTCCCCAATGACCACTTGGGGCGCAAAATCGAGCAAGTTTGCTGCCGGCTGGGATCGCCATCCTGCATCATTTGGCGCGCAGGCATGAGTTTTCGGACTCTTTGTTGCGCGCGGAAATGGCGCCCCGACTTTTTCAACGATATCGGCGCACCGCGGCCGCACCGATCGCGGGTTTGCTCCCGCTGCTTATGAGCCGATGCGCAGGACGATCTTGCCAGAGGGATGCGGCCGGGCGCCGTCCAGCATCTCATGCGCGGTCCGAGCCTCGGCCAGCGGCAGGACCGTACCGATCCGGGTGACCAGTTCCCCGGCCTCAACCATGGCGGCAATCCGTTCCAGATCCGCGGTGTTCACCTGCACCAGGAAGAAGCCTGCCTTCACGCCGCGACGCGCTGCTTCCGCCTGATCCGGCTCCGACACAGCCGAGACCAGAACGCCGCCGCGCTTGAGCACCGCGAAGGATCCGGCCTGCGCTTCGCCGCCGACGAGGTCGACCACGGCGTCGACCGGCCCGGCCCGGTCCTCGAGGCGCTCATTGCGGTCCACCGCCTCGTCGGCGCCCAGGCTGCGGACATAGTCGAGGTCGCCAGCGCTGGCGGTGGCGATCACCCGGGCCCCGGCGCGGTGGGCGATCTGCACCGCATAGGCACCGACATTGCCGGCGCCGCCGAGGATGAGCACGGTCTGGCCCCGGCCGATCTGTGCTTGCCCGAACAGCGCCTGCCAGGCGGTGACCGCCACCACTGGCAGGGAGGCGGTGTCGACATGGTCGATCCGGGCAGGCTTGCGGGCGATCATGCCGGCCGTGGCGATCGCGTATTCGGCATAGGCGTCCGTGAAGCGGGCATTGGTCACGCCGAACACCTCGTCACCCGGGGTAAAGCCGGTGACGCCGGGGCCGATCGCCGCGACGGTGCCGGAGAGATCCGAGCCGAGGGTCAGCGGCAAAGGCTGCGGCAAGACGCTCCTGCCGGCCCGGATCCAAGCGTCCCAGGGGCCGACCCCGGCCGCGGCGACGCGGATCAGCACTTCGCCTTCGCCCGGCTCGGGCCGCTCGACGTCCTCAAGGACGATCGCCTCCGGCGGGCCGAAGCGGTGGACCCGCGCGGCCTTGATGGTGCGGGGCAGTGATGCGGGGGAAGCGGTGGATGTCATCGGATGATCCTTGGCGGTGCGCGGCGATGCTCACGGGATCGCCGCCTAGGGAGATGGGTCAGTTGACGGGGGTGGTCAGGGCCTTGTCGTCGGAATCGACGACGAACACCGCCAGCAGCCTTGCGGGCTCGGTGGCGCTCGCATTCCGGCTGACGGAATGGCGGGATCCGGGCGCCTCGTAGAAGCTCTCTCCGGCGTGGTAGACCCGTTTGGGCCCGTCGTTCACCTGCGATTCGATCGCGCCCGAGACGACATAGGCGTAGATGAACGCCGATTTCGCATGGGTGTGCGGAGACGAAGCCGCGCCCGGCGGATAGTCGACGAGGACGGCGATCAGCGACTTGCCCGGAATGTTGGGGATCGCATGCTCGAAATTCGGCGTGACGGTCTCGCCCGGATCGTGGGCCGCAGCCGGTGTCGCGATGGCGATGCAGGCAGCGGCGATGACAAACTTGATGATCATGGCGGTCGTTTCTCCTTCGACCGCCTAATTGACCGTTCGATGGTTCAAAGATAAGCACCAGGAACCGACAAAAGTCGTGTACCACGGGACATGACCAAGCTCCTCCCGCTGGACCTCGACCGCTCTGCCAAGACGCCGCTGGCCGAGCAGATCCGCAAGGGCGTCAGCGTCGCGATCGAGAACGGCGCGCTGGCGCCCGGGGCGCGCCTGCCCTCCTGGATCGACCTCGCGGCGCAGCTCGGCGTGGCGCGGGGCACGGTGCGGTCGGCCTATGAGAAGCTGTCCGCCGCCCAGTTGATCGTCGCTTCCCGCGCCGCCGGAACCCATGTGGCGGAGCGGCCGCCCCTTGCCGTCCGCCAGGACGCGCCGCCCGACCCTGGGTCGTTCATGGAGATGTACCGGGAGCTCACCGCCGGACCGGCGGTCTTCCAGATGGGCGTGCCGGCCCAGTCGACCTTTCCCTCCAAGCTCTTCGCCCGGATCCGCGCCCATGCCGTCCGCGCGGAGTCGGGCGCCCCGGCCATGTATCCCGATCCGCGGGGAGAGCTGGAGCTGCGTCGGGAAATCGCCGCCTACCTCGCCATCGCGCGCGGGGTCGAGTGCTCGCCCTCCCAGATCATTGTCACCGGCGGCTTCGGCGGCGGCCTCGGTCTGGCGCTCCGCGTGCTCGGCGTCGAAGGACGGAAGGCCTGGATGGAGGATCCCGGCTTCTTCTTCACCCGGCGGGGCCTGGAGCTCGCGCGGTTGTCGCTCGTGCCGGTCCCGGTCGATGACGACGGCATCGATGTCGACCACGGCCTGCGGCACGCCCCGGACGCGGCGGTGGCGGTCGTGACCCCGGGGCAGCAGGCGCCGCTCGGGTCGACGCTGTCGCTGGCCAGGCGCCTGCGCCTCCTCGACTGGGCCGCCCGGGCGGACGCCTGGGTGATTGAGGACGATTATCTGAGCGAGCTGCAGCTGAAGGGGCGGGCCACGCCGGCGCTTGCCTCGCTCGACCGCGCCGGGCGGGTCATCCACATCGGCTCCTTCAGCAAGACCCTCAGCCCGACGCTGCGCCTGGGCTTTCTCGTCGCCCCGCCGGCGCTGGCGTCCCGGTTTGCCGAGGCCGCCGCCTGCCTCGCCCCGGCGCCGGGGCCGTCGCTGCAGCTCGCGACCGCGGCGTTCATGCGGGAAGGGCACTACATGCGCCATCTCCGCCGCACCAAGCGCGTCTACTCCGCCCAGCGGGACGCGTTGCTGAAATGCCTGCAGCCGCGCGCCGATGGCGTCACCACCGCCGGGCTGGCCGCACTGCTGTGGCTTCCGGACAGCGCGCCGGACCTGGCCATCGCCAAGGAAGCGCAGGCTTTCGGCCTGGCGCCCGTCCCGTTGTCGCTCTGGTATGCCTCGCCGGCCTCCGCACGATCCGGACTGGTGCTGGGCATCGCAACGGCGCCGCAGCGGCAGCTCGATAGGGCATGCGGCCGGCTCCGTGAGGTCATCGACCGCTTCACCTGACAAGCCGGCCACGCCCGCAGGGGCGGGCGGGGCCGCCGCCCCGTGGTGCAGTCGGAAACGCGGGTCTTGGTCCTGTTTCGGCAAAGGGGAGCTGCGCATCTTTCCGCCACGATCACCGGCGGAAGCAGCTGCCGCGATCACACATCGGCGGCCCCACCAATGGAGGACGAAGTGGCGATATCGAATCCGATTGCCGGCGTCGGGATTCCCGACAGCAGAATGGCGCGCCACGTGACACAGCTGGTTCGCGACACCGAGAGCGACCTGCTGTTCCACCATTCCACCCGGGTCTATTTCTGGGGTGCCCTGGCCGGGAAGCGGAAGGGCCTGGCGTTCGACCCGGAGCTGCTCTACGTCGCAGCCATGTTCCACGATATCGGCCTGACCGCGCGATATCGGGACAGCCAGCTTCGGTTCGAAGTGGACGGTGCGAACGATGCCCGCGAGTTCCTGCGCGGCCATGGCATCCGCGAAGCCGAAGTCGAAAGGGTCTGGGCCGCCGTCGCCCTCCACACCACTCCGGGCATCCCTGAGCACATGCATCCGGAGATTGCCCTGGTGCAGGCGGGCGCGGCGATGGACGTCGTCGGCCGCGGATATCACGACCTGACGGCCGAGCAGCGCGAGGCGGTGATTGCGGCCTATCCCCGCGGCAGCGATTTCAAGCACGAGATGATCGAGGCGTTCTATCAGGGTATGAAGCATCGGCCCGGCAGCACGTTCGGCACCTTCAACGAAGACATCCTCGCGTTCAAGGACCCGAGCTTCCGGCGCGGAGATCTGTGCAGCATCATTCTGGGTTCGCACTGACGCCACTGACCGGTTGTTCCATCGCCTGCCCGACAGCGCACGTGGTCGATTTGGCGGCCGGCGAGCCACATGGGACCATGTCCGCTCTGTCGAGCCGGTTGCCTTGGCCGCTTTCAGGAGTGCTCTGAGCCGGGGCTGATTGGGAAAGAGCGGGGTGTGCTGGATGTTCGCATCAATGGCTGATGTCGCGGCGCCGACGCGATTACTGGATATGGCGCCCTTCGGCCGGGTCAATCGATAGGGAACGGGAGGCGGAGTATGGTGCCGGGCGGACGGGAGAGGTCCTGCTGCGCATTACTGCGCCCCGGCTTTTCGCCTCGCCAAGTCCAACTCTCCCGGCTTGGCTAAGGCCGCAGCGACGATACCCACTTCATCGACGTTCGCAAGGGTCGAGCCGGGATTTGGCCGAGGATGTCCGCTTCGGAGCTGTCGGCGCGGCGGCCGCTATGGCCCGTTGTGGCCTGGCAGGCCGCTTGGACTGATGACATCCGCGGCTGAATAGGATTGTATGCCACTGGGCGCACGTCATCGACAACCGGCGCCCGACGCCGGCCCGCTCCGGGGATCTTTAAGCTTCGTGGGCGGGCCGGCGGCTCACAGCTGCGCCGCACGCATCCTTACAATTCGCCGGTCTTCGCCCAGCCGGGCCCTGTCGGCTCCAAGGTGCCGCCTCGACGGCCGCTTATGGCGGATTGTGTTGAAAAAGTCGCCATTGCTGGTGGCGTGAAGTCCTGATTCAGTCCTCGTGGGCAGAGGAGGACGCGAGTTGTTCGAGACGACGGTGCGGCGCTGCATTGAAGCCGGGCTGGTCGGGGGCAACGGCTTTGCCACCGATGCCAGCCTGAACAAGGCGGACGCCAACAAGCAGCGCTCGGCGGAGGGATCGGAGGCGGTCGACTGGGAAGCGATGGT
>NZ_JANX01000215.1 GCF_000767795.1 Inquilinus limosus MP06
CGCCGGCCTGACGGTCGGCCAGGCCGAGGACATGGCGGCGCGCACCGGCGTGACCGTGCTGCTGCCGGAGACTGCGCTGCACCGCCGCGGTCGATGTCCGCGGCGGCGTCCCGGCACCCGCGACACCGACGCGCTGGACCCGACCTGCCTGGTCGAGGCGGTGGACGCGCTGGTGCTCTCCGGCGGCTCCGTCCACGGGCTGGAGGCCGCGTCGGGCGTGGTCGCCTGGCTGGCGGCGCGCGACCGCGGCCATCCGGTCGGCTCCGTCCGGGTGCCGATCGTGCCGGCCGCCATCCTGTTCGACCTGACCAATGGCGGCGACAAGGGCTGGGGCGGCACCCCGCCCTATCGCGCCCTGGCACTGGCCGCCTGCGACGCTGCGGGCACCGAGGTGCGCCAGGGCAATGCCGGGGCCGGCACCGGCGCCAAGACCGCGACCTGCAAGGGCGGCCTCGGCACCGCCTCGGCCTTCGATCCGGAGACCGGCGTCACGGTCGGCGCGCTGGTCGCCGCCAACCCGGTCGGCGCCGTGACCATGCCGGACGGCACCTTCTGGGCCTGGCCGTGGGAGCAGGACAGCGAGTTCGGCGGTCCGCACCGCCCGACCGGGCCGGCGGCGCCGGAGCCGGTGCTGTACCGTCACCCGGCTTCGGCCCAGCCGGAGCCCGGCGGCAACACCACGATCGGCATCGTCGCGGTCGATGCCGCCTTGACGAAGGCCGAGGCGCAGCGGCTGGCGATCATGGCGCAGGACGGGCTGGCCCGCGCCATCCGCCCAGTGCACACGCCGATGGATGGCGACACGATCTTCGCCCTGGCCACCGGCGCGGTGCCGCTGCCGGAGACACGGGCCCTGGCGCTGGCCCGGATCGGCGCCATCGCGGCGGACTGCGTCGCCCGCGCCATCGCCCGCGGCGTCTGGCATGCCGAAACCCTGGGGCCGCACCAGGGCTGGCGGGAGAAATACGGCGCCGTCAGGTGAGATCGGCCCATACTTTTCTGTCATTGCCGGGCTTGACCCGGCAATCCAGATGGTCTCGACACTCTCTGGATGCCCGGGTCAAGCCCGGCAATGACAAAGAAGAGAGGATTTGCCCTTCATCCGACGACCCGAAAGCACCAAGGCAAGCCTTGAACCCGCCCCGGCGGGGCTGCCATCATCCGCGGCGAACGCGAAGCGCCGGGATTCGCGCCGGCCGGCAACGGCACGGCCGAACAGGGAGACGACGATGGGGATGAGGGGCATGCTCGCCGCCGCCGTTCTGGCGGTCGGGCTGATCGCGACGCCGGCGCTGGCCGCCAAGGACCAGGCCGTGATCGGCATGGTGCTGGAGCCGCCGAACCTGGACCCGACCGGCGGCGCCGCCGCGGCCATCGCCGAGGTGGTCTACGCCAACCTGTTCGAGGGGCTGACCCGGATCGACGAGGCCGGCCAGGTGCAGCCGGGCCTGGCCACCGAATGGACCGTCTCCGACGACGGGCTGACCTACACCTTCACCCTGCGCCGCGGCACCACTTTCCATGACGGCACCAAATTCGACAGCGAGGCGGTGAAATTCTCGCTGGACCGCGCCCGGGCGGCGGATTCGACCAACCCGCAGAAGGCCTTCTTCGAGCCGATCAAGTCGGTCGACACCCCGGCGGCGGACCAGGTGGTGATCACACTGTCGCATCCGGACGGGCTGTTCCTGTTCCATCTGGGCCAGGCGGCGGCGCTGATCGTGGCGCCGAACACCGCCGCCGACAACGGCACCCACCCGATCGGCACCGGTCCGTTCAAATTCGTCGAATGGGTGCCGGGCGACCATGTCACACTGGAGCGCACCGACGCCTATGCCGGCGACAAGCCGAAGCTGAACCGGCTGGTCTTCCGCTTCGTCGCCGACCCGGCGGCGGCCTCGGCCGCGGTGATGTCGGGCGACATCGACGCCTTCCCGAACATGCCGGCGCCCGAGACGCTGGACCAGTTCAAGGCCGATCCGCGCTTCGCGGTCGAGATCGGCACCACCGCCGGCGAGACAGTGATGGCGGTGAACCAGCGCCGCAAGCCGTTCGACGACGTCAAGGTGCGCCGGGCCCTGGCCATGGCGATCGACCGGCAGGCGCTGATCGACGGCGCCATGTTCGGCTACGGCATCCCGATCGGCAGCCATTTCGCGCCCTACGACCCGGCCTACAAGGACCTGACCGGCGCCTATCCCTACGACCCGGTGAAGGCCAAGGCCCTCTTGGCCGAGGCCGGCTATCCCGACGGCTTCAAGGCGACCTTGAAGCTGCCGCCGCCCGGCTATGCCCGCCGCGGCGGCGAGATCATCCAGGCGCAGCTGGCCGAGATCGGCGTCCAGGTCGAGCTGGTGCCGGTGGAGTGGGCGCAGTGGCTGGAGCAGGTGTTCAAGGGCTTCGACTACGACATGACGATCGTCTCGCACACCGAGGCGCTGGACATCGACATCTACGCCCGCGGCAAGGACAAGTACTATTTCGGCTACGACAACCCGGCCTTCGACCAGGTGATCCAGCAGCTGAACGGCACGGTCGACCCGGAGCAGAGGAAAGCCCTGTACCAGCAGGCGCAGCAGATCCTGTCGGATGACGAGGCCGCGGTGTTCCTGTTCCAGCTGGCCAAGACCGGCGTGCGCAACGCCAAGCTGCTGGGCATGTGGAAGAACAGCCCGATCGCCGCCAACGACATGACCAAGGCCTATTGGGCGGAATGACCGGCCGCCAGCGCAAATCGAGTCCCCCCTCCCCTTGCGGGAGGGGGGCAGGGGAGGGGGTTTGCGCCGCCGAAGCCGCCCTTCTCACGCAGACTGGAAGCAGCGACAGACCATCGACATCGGCACTCTTCGATCGACAACCCCCTCCCCTACCCCCTCCCGCAAGGGGAGGGGGGACTAAGAAAAACTCTCGGCTTCTCTCCCCAGCCTGGAGCGCCGGATGATCGGCTTCCTGGCGCGGCGGGTGCTGACGCTGCTGTTCACGCTGTTCGCGGCCTCGGTCGTGGTGTTCACGGTGCTGGAGGTGCTGCCCGGCGACCCGGCGCTGCTGATGCTGGGCACCGAGGCGCGCGAGGACACTCTGGCCGCCCTGCGCAGCCAGATGGGCCTCGATAAGCCGGCGCCGGTCCGCTACCTCGAATGGGCCGGCGGCGCGCTGACCGGCGATTTCGGCACCAGCTACACCTACAAGATGCCGGTGGCGACGCTGGTCGGCGACCGGCTGGCGGTGACGGCGCCGCTGGCGCTGCTGGCCCTGCTGCTGTCGACCGCCCTGGCGATCCCGCTCGGCATGCTGGCGGCGGTGAAGCACAACCGGGTCGGCGACTGGGGGGTGATGGGGTTCAGCCAGCTCGGCCTCGCCGTACCCAGCTTCTGGGTCGGCATCATGCTGATCTGGGCCTTCGCGCTGCAGCTGCGCTGGTTCGGCGCCGGCGGCTTCCCCGGCTGGTCCGCCGGCTGGGGCCAGGCGCTGTACGCGCTGATCCTGCCGGCCGTGGCCCTGGCGCTGACCGAGGCGGCGATCCTGGCCCGCATCGTCCGCTCCGCGATGCTGGAGACGATGCGCGAGGACTATGTCCGCACCGCCCGCGCCAAGGGCCTGTCGAAGGGCCAGGTGCTGCGCCGCCACGTGCTGCGCAACGCGCTGATCCCGGTCGCGACCATCGTCGGCATGCAGTTCGGCTTCCTGATGGCCGGCGCGGTGGTGGTGGAGAATGTCTTCACCCTGCCCGGGCTGGGCCGGCTGGCCTTCCAGGCCATCGCCCAGCGCGACCTGATCGTGGTCAAGGACGTGGTGGTGCTGCTGGCCGCCATCGTCGTGACGGTGAACTTCCTGGTCGACGTCGTCTATGCCGTGATCGACCCGCGGCCGAAGCAGGCGGGGTGACGCCGATGCTGCGCCTCCTCGCCCATCGCGGCTTCGTCCTCGGCCTCGCGCTGTGCGCCGTCTTCATCGGCATGGCGCTGCTCAGCCTCCTCTGGACGCCCTACGCGCCGAACGCCATCGCCATCCCGCAGAAGCTGCAGACGCCGAGCCTGCTGCACTGGCTGGGCACCGACCAGTTGGGACGCGACACGCTGTCCCGCATCATGGTCGGCGCCCGCACCTCGGTCGCGGTCGGGGTGGTGGCGGTCGCCATCGGCCTCGTCCTCGGCGTGCCGCTAGGCCTGTGGGCGGCGGCCCGGCGCGGCTGGACCGACGAGGTGCTGGGCCGCGCCGTCGACCTGACCTTCGCCTTCCCCGCCGTGCTCAGCGCCATCCTGATCACCGCCCTGCTGGGCCCCGGCGCGGTCAATGCCATCCTGGCGATCGGCATCTTCAACATCGCCGTCTTCGCCCGGGTGTCGCGCGGCGCCGCCCTGGTGGTCTATGGCCGCGACTTCGTCCGCGCCGCCCAGTCGCTGGGCCGGTCGCGGCTGGACATCGCGCTGCGCCACGTGCTGCCGAACATGGCCAACGCCCTGATCGTGCAGGCCACCATCCAGTTCGCCATCGCCATCCTGGCCGAGGCGGCCTTGGGCTATCTCGGCCTCGGCACCCAGCCGCCGCAGGCCAGCTGGGGCAAGATGCTGCTGGATGCCCAGACGCTGCTGGCCCAGGCGCCGCTGCAGGCGGTGTTCCCCGGCGTGGCCATCGCCGTGGCGGTGCTGGGGCTGAACCTGATCGGCGACGGCCTGCGCGACCTGCTGGACCCGCGGATGAAGGTCGGCCGGATCGGCTGACGCAAAAATCTTGCATTGATACGCGATCATCGCGCGCACCTCGCGCCGGCGGGCGGATAGGGTCACGGCAACTCCACTCCGCGTCGGGACCTCCCCATGAAGCTGCTCTACCAGACCCATTCCCCCTATGCCCGCAAGGTGCTGGTGATGGCGCATGAGGCCGGCCTCGCCGGGCGGATCGAGGTGATCCACCACGAGACCAGCCCGACTCGGCGCAACGACGCCGTATTCGCCGCCAATCCGCTGGGCAAGGTGCCGGTGCTGATCTGCGCCGACGGGCTGGCGCTGTTCGACAGCGTCGCCATCTGCGACCACCTGGACGGGCTGCATGACGGGCCGAAGCTGATCCCGCCCGCCGGCCGGGCGCGGGCCCTGACCCTGCGGCTGCAGGCCCTGGCCCAGGGCCTGGCCGATGCCGGCATCGCCCTGCGCTGGGAGACCGAGCGCCGGCCGGAGGCGCTGCGCTATCCGGCCCTGGCCGAGGGCCAGGCGGCGAAGCTGCAGGCGGGCTACGATTTCGTCGAGCGCGAGGCCGATCTCGACGGCCCGGTCGAGCTGGGCCAGATCGCCCTGGCCACGGCGCTGAGCTGGCTGGAGTTCCGCGGCCTGCCGGCCTTCCGCCCCGGCCGGCCGCGCCTGTCCGCCTGGTTCGACGCCTTCAGCCGCCGCCCCTCGATGCTGGCGACGCCGCTGTCAGGCGAGACCCACGACTAGGCGACGACGAGCTCGGTCGGCGCCAGGGTCAGCGGTTCGCAGCCGGTGTCGGTGACCAGCACGGTCTGGCCCGAGGTCATGGCCAGGCCACGGTCGCTGTCGTAGAGGATGATGTGGATGAAGAACACCATCCCGGGCGCCGCCAGCGTCGGGTTGCCGTGGAAGAACATCGACAGGCTTGGCGAGTCCATCCAGTTCGGTGCGAAGGTGGTGCCCAGTGAATAGCCGCAGGCGTTCAGCCGGGCGTGGCGCAGCCCGGCGGCGTCGGCCACCCTGGCATGGGCGTCGAACACGTCGCCGATCGGGTGGCCCGGCTTCAGCGCCGCCTTCGCCGCCTCCAGCGCCTCGACCGCCGCCCGGTGCATCGCCCCGTGCTCCGGCGAGGCCTTGCCGACCAGCAGCGTGCGCATCAGGCAGGCATGGTAGTGGCGGTAGGTGCCGGCGAATTCCAGCGTCAGCTGGTCCTCGGCCGACAGGTGCCGGCGGCCGGTGAAGTAGCGGCACATCAGGGCGCCGGGGCCGGAGCCGATGATGAACTCATTGGCCGGGTCGTCGCCGCCGCCGCGCCAGACCGCGCCCTGCATTGCCGCCAGGATGTCGCCCTCGAAGGCGCCGGGCCTGGTGAGCTTCACCGCCTCGTCATAGGCGGCGTCGGCCAGCTTCGCCGCCTCGCGGACATAGACCAGCTCGGCCGGGCTCTTGATCAGCCGGAAGCGGGAGACGAGGTCGGAGGCGTCCTCGTTGGTCGCGTAGCTGTCGAGCTTGGCCTTGAGGCGGAAGCCCAGCGACGCCGTGAGGCCATAGGCGTCCCATTCGACGCCGATGCGGCCGCCGCGGGCGTCATACTCGTCCAGGATCTTCAGCAGGTCGTCCGCCGGCTCCGACCCCGCCCGATCGACCCAGACCCGGACATCCTCGATCACCGAGGTGAAATAGGCCTGCCGCTCGTCGGCGGAGCGGGTCAGCAGCGTCATCCGGCCGTCGACGCCGAGCCAGAGGCACTGGAAATAGACATAGCCGAAGGTGTCGTAGCCGGTCAGCCAGTACAGCGACTCCTGGCGGAACACCAGCAGGCCGTCGAGGCCGCGGGCGGCGATCTCGGCACAGACGCGGCGGCGGCGGTCCGCCAGCTCCGACGCCTCGAAATGGATCGGCATGGCGGCCTCAGCGCTTCTGGCGGATCTCGGCGATCGGCTCGGCGTAGCGGTACTCGATGTCCCAGGGGAAGAAGATCCAGGTGTCCTGGCTGACCTCGGTGATGAAGGTGTCGACCAGCGGCCGCCCGGCCGGCTTGGCGTAGACCGTGGCAAAATGCGCCTTCGGCAGCAGGTCGCGCACCACCCGGGCGGTGCGGCCGGTGTCGACCAGGTCGTCGACGATCAGCCAGCCCTCGCCGTCGCCTTCCACCGGCGGCTTCAGGATCTTGGATTCCCGGATATCCTGGTGGTCGTAGGTCGAGACGCAGACCGTGTCGATCAGCCGGACGTCGAGCTCGCGCGCCAGGATCGCCGCCGGCACCAGCCCGCCGCGGGTGATGGCGACGATGCCCTTCCACGGCCCCAGCTCCGCCAGACGCCAAGCCAGGGCACGGGCGTTGCGGTGCAGCTCCTCCCAGGACACCGGGAAATCCTTCCGGAACGACGCGTGCTCGGCCATCTACGGTTCTCCAAGACCCCGTGGGGAATGGGCGTGTCATAGCGCAACCGGACCGGCTCCGGAAGGGTGTGCCGGCCTTGATCTCGCCATGCTTGGCCGCGATTCTTCCCGCTGCAGCCCCGACGCTGCGCCGCAGATCAGAGACCGGAATGCGCCGCCTCGCCTTGACCGCCGCCCTCCTCGCCCTCGCCGCCGGGCCTGCCCTGGCCGCGGAATCCTGCGACGTGAACGCCGAATCCGCGGCCGTGGTCGCCGCCTGGGGCTCGAAGGTGCGCGACGGGTCGCTGCCCGAGGACAAGCTGTCCGAGATCTCGAAGAAGATCCAGTCGCTGCCCTCGATCAGCGCCCAGGACCCGAACAAGGCCTGCGCCGTGCTGGCCGAGATCAAGCGCGACCTCGGGCTGTAAGGCTACAGTCGTCCCGTTCTCGGCCCCACCCACTGTCATTGCCGGGCTTGACCCGGCAATCCAGGGGCCACCTGGAGCGGCATCGACATTCCTGGATGCCCGGGTCACGCCCGGGCATGACAGCTAAGGGGGCTGTATCCCTCTAGCGTCCATCTCTTTTACCGGACCTCCACCATCGCCAGCGCGCGCCGGACCTTCTCGGCCGGCCAGCGCTTGACCTCGCCCGGCGGCTCCTTGCGGCTGGTGACCGCCGTGCCCTCGCCGGGCCCGAGCGTGACCGAGCCGGCATCGGTCGACACTTCGACCGAGCCTTCGATCACCAGCACGCCGAAGGCGCCGTCGATCGGCCCGGCGAAGAAGCTGGTGCCGCGCACCCCGAGCGTGGCCACCCCGGTCTCGATCGACAGGCTGTGCCCAGGCACCTTCTCGACCCCGCCGCCGACGAATTTGAAGGCGCCCTGCAGCCGGCGCAGCGCCAGCGTCGCGCCGCCATCGGCCCCGCCATAGGCGAAGCGGTCGACCAGCAGGCGCGCCGCAGGCCCCAGCGACAGCTCGGTGCCGTCGTCGAGCTTGACCTGCAGCCGCGACTGCGGGCCGGTCCACAGCGTGTCGTCGAGGAACACCGGCGAGGCCGGGTCGAGCAGCCGGTCCTGGCCCTGGTAGTAGGCGCCGGCCGCCGGCTCCAGCCGGTCGACCTGGCCGATCTGCGGGCGGTCCTGCGCCGGGGCCGCGGCCGGCAGCAGCAGGCAGGCGAGGACGAACCCGGCGGTGCGTGAAAGACGTGTCATCGCGATCTCCCTTCGGAGAGATGATGGTTCGGCGCGGGGCCGTCCGGTGTTACCCAGGTCATGTCGCGGCGCAACCGGGCCTTCCCGTGGCGGGAGACAGCCCTTATCTTAGCGTAGTCCAGGCAGGAGAGTGTCAGTGGCCAGCGTTCCCCTGGCGGAGAAGCGTCGCCTTCTGTCCGAGACCCCATTCTTCACCGCCTTCTCCCCGGCCCAGCGCGATGCCCTGGCCGCCCGGCTGGTCGAGCGCAGCCACGAGGATGGCGACACCATCTTCCTGCGCGGCGACGAGAGCACGAGCCTGATGATCGTCGTCTCCGGCCGCGTCGCGCTGCGCCTCACATCGCCGCAGGGGCGCGAAATCCTGCTGGCCATCCTCGAGCCGGGCGAGATCTTCGGCGAGATGTCCCTCCTGGACGGCCGCGGCCGCAGCGCCGACGCGGTCGCCTTCGGCCCCTGCCGCCTGCTGATCCTGGAGCGCCGCGACATGCTGCCGGTGCTGCTGGACTCGCCCGACGCCTGCATCCGGCTGCTGGAGCTGCTGTCGAACCGGCTGCGGCGCACCAGCGACCAGCTGGAGGGCGTCGCGCTGATGGCGTTGCCGTCGCGGCTGGCGCGGCTGCTGCTGACCCTGTCCGAGGCCCACGGCTCCCGCGGCAAGAATGGCGAGATGCTGCTGCCGCTGGACCTGTCGCAGCGCGACCTGGGCCAGCTGATCGGGGCCAGCCGCGAGAAGGTCAACCTGCAGCTCGGCCGCTGGTCAGCCGACGGGCTGCTGCGCCGGGAAGACGGGGCGATGGTGATCTGCGACACCGACGCGCTGGCCGACATCGCCGACGCCGGAGCGCCCTGACCCGATGCGCCGGCTGTGGCGCCGCCTCGCCCTGGCGCTGCCGGGGCTGCTGGTCCTGGCCGGGCTGACGGCGCTGCGCCTGGCGGATCCGGCGCCGGTCGCGGCCCTGCGTCTGCAGGGATTCGACCTGTTCCAGAGGCTGGCGCCGCGAGTCTACGACCCCGAGGCGCCGGTGCGTGTGGTCGCGATCGACGACGACTCGCTGCGCCGCCTGGGGCAATGGCCGTGG
>NZ_JANX01000216.1 GCF_000767795.1 Inquilinus limosus MP06
GTGCGGCCGGCTGCGGGGGGGCGGGCCTGGACGGGCCGATCCTGGCGATCGGCGACCGGGCCGAGCGCTTCGCCGATGCCGATGCCACGCTGCGGCCGCCGATCCGGATCGGCGTGCTGCTCACCAGCCTGCGCGCCGCCCTGGCGCGGCGCGGCCAGGCCCGGCCGGAGCCCGATCTCGGCCCCTATCGCTTCGATCCCACCGGCCTGCGCCTGATCCATGCCGCCGACGGGCGGGAGATCCGGCTGACCGCCAAGGAGGCCGCGATCCTGCGCCATCTGCGCCGGCAGGACGGCGAGACCGTGTCCCGCGATGCCCTGCTCGACGCCGTCTGGGGCTACGCCTCGGGAGTCGCGACCCACACGGTGGAGACCCATATCTATCGTCTGCGGCGCAAGATCGAGGCCGATCCGGCGCGGCCGGCGCTGCTGCTGACCGTCCCCGGCGGCTATGCCCTGGGCGGGCAGGCGCCGGACCAGGAGAAAGGACAGTGATTCCGGCTGCGCTTCCTGTGACGGGCGACACAGACGCGGGGCGCTGGCCGTGGTTCACCATCAATATGTCGAAAAGACCTTTTTTCTCGACTCATGCGACTCGGTGCGCGACAGTCACCTCCGCCGGCGTCCTCGGACGTGACGGATGGTTTCCCGCGCGCCGAGAGTCAGACTGACGCGCCGATGGCGAAGACGAGCGACCTTATGCTCCGGTTCTGGGGTGTTCGCGGCAGCATCGCCTGCCCGGCCTCCTGCAACATGCGCTACGGCGGCAACACCAGCTGCATCGAGATCCGGCGCGGCGACGACCTCATCATCATCGATGGCGGCACGGGGCTGCGCGACCTCGGCCACCGGCTGATGGAGGAGGGGCGGCCCGATGTGGATGTGTTCTTCACCCACACCCATTGGGACCATGTCTGCGGCGTGCCGTTCTTCAAGCCGGCCTACGCCAAGGGCCGCAAGGTGCGGTTCTGGGCCGGCCATCTGAAGCCGCAGAACAAATCGATCTACACGGTGTTGTGCGAGACGATGATGGCGCCGCTGTTCCCGGTGCCGATCGGCGTCTTCCAGGACTGCGAGTATCACGATTTCGACTGCGGCACCCCGATGGAGCCCTTCCCGGGCATCAAGCTCAACACCTGCTGGCTCAACCACCCGAACCTCGCCTGCGGCTACCGCATCGATGTCGGGGGCAAGAGCATCTGCATCATCACCGACACCGAGCATCGGCCGGAGGGTGTGGACCAGGTCATCGCCGATTTCGTTCGCGGCGCCGACATCATGGTGTATGACGCCATGTTCACGGATGAGGAGTATCCGAGATTTGTCGGCTGGGGCCACTCGACCTGGCAGGAGGCACTCAAGCTCGCGGATGCGGCTGATGTCGGCCGGGTCGTGCTGTTCCACCACGATCCCAATCACGATGACGCGTTCCTGGACCGGATCGCGGATGCCGCCGACCGTCGGCGTCCCGGGACGCTGGTCGCGCATGAAGGCATGACGTTGCACCCTTGAGTTCCAACACCGCTCCCCCCGATCTCGGCCGCCGCCTGCGACGCTGGCGCCTGGGCCTCGCCACCCTGTTCGGCCGCCAGCCGAAGGGCTTCTTCATCCCCTGCAGCTATGCCGACGAGGTGCCGGACGAGCTGGCGCCCTATGCCGGGCACGAGGCGCTGTTCCGCGCCTCCGAGCCGGTGTTCCAGGCGGTGCTCGACGTCATCGACTCCTACCGCGACGCCCTGCTGGCGATCGGCGCGACCGAGCGCGATTCGCCGCCGCCGCAGCCGCGCTGGGACCAGGGCTGGTTCGCCCGGCTGGATGCCGCCGCGGCCTATGCCATGGTGCGGGCGCGCCAGCCGGCGCGGATCGTCGAGGTCGGCTCCGGCCACTCCACCCGCTTCATGATCCGCGCGGCGGTCGACGGCGACCTGGCGCTGGAGTTCACCGCCATCGACCCGGCGCCGCGGGCGGCGATCTCCGAGCTCGGCATCACGCACCTTGAGCAAACGGTTCAAGAGGCGGGGACCGAGCCGTATCGCGACCTGGCCGAAGGCGACATCCTGTTCATCGATTCCAGCCACATCGCCATGCCCGGCACGGATGTGGACTTCCTGGTGAACCAGGTGCTGCCCTGCCTGCCGCCCGGAGTGCTGGTGCACATCCACGACATCTGCCTGCCCGACCCGTATCCCGCGGAATGGGGCTGGCGCGGCTACAACGAGCAGCAGGTGGTGGCGCCGCTGCTGACCGCCGGCGGCTTCAAGCCGGTCTTCGCCAGCCACTACGCGGCGACGCGGATGGCGGAGAAGGTGGCGGCCACGGTGATCGGCCAGCTGCCGCTGCGCGACGGCACGCCGGAGACCAGCCTGTGGCTGGAGAAGGCCAGCCAACCCCTCGCTTACCTCTAAGCGGCTCTTTATCGCCGTCATTGCGAGCGCAGCGAAGCAATCCAGGGGCCACGCCAAGCGGCCCCTGGATTGCTTCGTCGGCTTCGCCTCCTCGCAATGACGGAGAGGGTTGTGTTTACCGGTACGGGTCCGCGGCGTCGCGCAGGCCGTCGCCGAAGAACTGGAAGGCCAGCACCACGATGATCACCGGCAGCACCGGGATCAGCAGCCAGGGGTAGAGCGCCACCACATTGATGTTCTGCGCCTCGTTCAGCAGCACGCCCCAGCTGGTGACCGGGGGCCTGAGGCCGAGATTGAGGAAGCTGAGCGCGGTCTCGCCCAGGATCATCCCGGGGATGGTCAGGGTGGCCGAGGCGATCAGGTGGCTCATGAAGCTCGGCAGCAGGTGGCGGAAGATGATCCGCCGCGGCCGCGCCCCCATCAGCTGGGCGGCGACGCAGAAATCCTCCTCGCGCAGCGCCAGCAGCTTCGACCGCACCGACCGCGCCAGGCCGGTCCATTCGACCAGGCCGAGGATGATGGTGATGCCCAGGAACACCAGGATCGGGCTCCAGGTCACCGGCAGGGCCGCCGACAGCGCCATCCACAGGGGCAGCTGCGGGAAACTCTGGATCACCTCGATCAGCCGGTTGACCAGGTTGTCGACCCAGCCGCCGTAATAGCCGGCGAGGCCGCCGATGACGATGCCGAGCAGGAAGCTGACGGTGATGCCGAGCAGGCCGACGGTCAGAGAGATGCGGGCGCCGTAGAGGATGCGGCTGAGCATATCGCGGCCCAGCCGGTCGGTGCCGAGCAGGAAGAAGGTGCCGCCCTGGGGCGGGCAGACGACATGGAAGTCGGCCTCGAACAGCCCCCAGAACCGGTAGCCGTCGCCGCGGCAGAAGAAGCGCAGCTTCTGCGGCTGCGACCGGTCCTCGGTGTAGACCCGCCGCATCGACTCCATGTCGAGCGAGTACTGGTAGCCGTAGACATAGGGGCCGACGAAACTGCCCTCATGGAAGAACCGCACCTGCTGCGGCGGCGCGTAGATGTGGCCGGTGTGGCGGCTGTCCAGCCCGTAGGGCGCCAGCACCTCGCTGACCAGGATCGAGAGATAGGCCAGGAGCAGCACCACGCCGGAGATCGCGGCCAGGCGGTGGCGCTTCAGCTTCCACCACATGATCCGCCACTGCGAGGCCAGGAAGTACCGCTCCTGCTGCGCGGTCAGCGGCGCCTCGAGATAGGGGTCCCAGGCGGCGGGGTTGACGTAATGCTGCGGCTCGCGGGAGGCGTCGCTCACTTCACGGCCCCTCCGGTCAGGCGGATGCGGGGGTCGAGCGCGGCCAGCGCCAGGTCCGAGACCAGGGTGCCGATCACCGTCAGCACCGCCATCCACAGCACGAAGGAGCCGGCGAGGTACATGTCCTGGCTCTGCAGCGCCGACAGCAGCAGCGGCCCGGCGGTGGGCAGGCTCAGCACCACCGAGACGATGGTGGCGCCGGAGATCAGGTGCGGCAGGATGTTGCCGATATCGGCGATGAATGGGTTCAGCGCCATGCGCAGCGGGTATTTCAGCAGCGCCCGGCGCCGCTTCATGCCCTTGGCCAGGGCGGTGACGTAGTACTGCTTCTGCAGCTCGTCGAGCAGGTTGGCGCGCAGCCGCCGGATCATCGCCGCGGTGCCGGAGGTGCCGATCACGATCACCGGCACCCAGAGATGCTCGAGCACCGAGGCGAATTTGGCCCAGCTCATCGCCTGGTCCTGGAACTTGGGGTCCATCAGGCCGCCGATGGAGATGCCGAACCACTGGTTGGCCAGGTACAGCAGCACCAGGGCCAGCAGGAAGTTCGGCGTCGCCAGGCCGAGGAAGCCGAGGAAGGTCAGTCCGTAGTCGCCGATGCTGTACTGGTGGGTCGCCGAATAGATGCCGATCGGGAACGACACCACCCAGATGAAGATCGTGGTGGCGATGGTCAGCAGGATGGTCAGGAACATGCGGTCGCCGACCACGGCGGTCACCGGCAGGCTGTACTCGAACGACCAGCCGAAATCACCTTGCAGGCAGTTGCCCAGCCAGGACAGGTATTGCTGCAGGAAGGGCTGGTCCAGCCCGTAGGTCTCGCGCATGAACTGCAGCTGGTTCGGGTCCATCGACTGGCCGCGGCTGCGCAGCTCGTTGACCATGGTGGTCAGGTAGTCGCCGGGCGGCGCCTGGATGATGGCGAAGCTGATGAAGCTGATCGCGAGCAGGGTCGGGATCATCACCAGGATGCGCCGGGCGATGTAGCTCAGCATGGTGTCCCTGCCCCTCGCGCCATGGCCGGTCCCGCCATCATGGGTCCACCCAGAAGGTGTCGGGCCGGTAGATGCCGAAATGCGCGCCGGGATCCCAGGACAGGATCGCCTTCTCCGGCACGTTGTGCAGGCGGTTCTTGACCACGATCGGGGCCAGCACGCCCTGCACGGTGCCGATCGAGGTGACCTGGTCGGACTGGATGCGCAGCATCTCGCGGGTGATCGCGTCGCGCCGGTCGTCGTCGGTGGTGCTGCGCCATTCGTCGTACAGCGCCAGAAGCTGCAGGGCGAAGGGCTCGTCCGCCTTCTCGCCGGCCGTGCCCTTGGTCTGCAGGTACTGGCCCCATTTCGGATATTGCAGCCAGTTCTGGTCGACCGGCGCCAGCTCCGACGGCGCGGTGGTCTGGGTGATCAGCGCGTTGTCGATGCCGGTCCACACCGACATCACCGTCTCGCCCGAAAAAATGCGCTGCAGGAACACGTCGCGCTGGGACTGGGTGGTGTAGAGGGCGACGCCGATCTTGGCCCAGCTGTCCCGGATCAGCTGCAGGATGTCGGTCTCCAGCGTCCGCTCGCCGGTGCTCTCGACCACGATCTCCATGCGGCGGCCGTTCGGCATCAGGCGGATGCCGTCGCTGTCGCGATTGCCCAGCCCGGCCTCGTCCAGCAGGGCGTTGGCCTTGTCCAGGTCGAACTCGGTCCAGGCGTTCGCCTCGGCCGGGTCGTAATAGGGCGATTCCGGCAGCACCGTGTTCTGGCTCGGCCGGGCCAGGCCGAAGAACACCACCTGGTTGATCTCGTCGCGGTTGATCGCCAGCGACAGGGCCCGGCGCACCCGCACGTCACGGTTCAGGGCGCGCCAGTCCGGGTCGTTGCAGTTCATGTTCGGGTACAGCGCCACCTCGGAGCCGAGCGCCGTCGGCCACAGCCGGACCTTGTAATGCCCCGCCTGCTGGCCGGCCTTGAGGAAGCTGATGTTGTCGAAGCGCAGGCCGCGCTGCTGCAGGTCGGCGTCGCCGGCGCCGGCCTTGGCCGGGATCAGCGACGGCTCGACGACGTTGACGATCACCCGGTCGAGATAGGGCAGCTGCCGGCCCCGGCTATCGATGCGGTGGTAGTAGGGGTTGCGGACGAAGACGAAGCGATCGGCCGGCGCCTTGGTGGTGTTGACCCAGGGCTCCAGCACCGGCAGGTCCGGGTTGGCCGAATCGATCAGCTTGCTGCGCAGGTTGTAGAGGGCGACCCAGTTGCGCATCCCGGCCTGCCGCACCAGCGCGTCCAGCGCCTTGGGGTCGGCATATTTCTTGTGGAACTGCTTCAGGTAATGCGCCGGCGCGTAGATGTAGAGCGGCGCGGCCCCGGCCAGCGAGGTCAGGAACTCCGGGTTCGGCTTGGACCAGGAATAGCGCACGGTCAGTGCGTCCGGGTACTCGACCTTCGGCTTCTCGCCGTCGACCAGCATCCGCGTGTCCGGGCCGTAGGGCGACAGCTCCTTGTTCAGCTCGACGTCTTCCCAGGAGAAGCGGAAATCGTCGCTGGTGAAGGGCTGGCCGTCCGACCATCTGTGGCCCGGCCGCAGATGCAGGGTGAACACCTTCTCGTCCTGCACCTCGTAGGACAGAAGGATGTCCGGGTGCAGCTTGAAGTCGGTGCCGTAGCCGACCAGCCGGGCATAGGCGTAGGTGTTCATCACCCGCAGGTCGCGGGCCCGGGCCACCATCCAGCTGATCTCGCCGCCCTGCGTGCCCGGCTCCTTCTTCTCCGCCGTCATGTCGACGACCCACGGCGCCTGCGGGATGCGCTGCGTCACCGGCGGCAGCTTGCCGGCGGCGACGTCCTGGACATACATCGGCGTCTCGACCAGGGATGGCAGGCCTTCGGCCAGCGCCGGGGCGGCGGCCAGCAGCAGGGCGATCAGGCCGATCCACCGGATCATGATGCCAGCTCCAGCGCCGGGGCCTCGGTGGCGCGGACGTAATGGCCCTTGTCGACCTCGACCAGCCGGCCCGGCGTGTCCGGGCCCAGGGTGAAGGGCGCCGGCCAGGCTGCGGGGTCGGAGGCGCGGCCGCCCATCAGCGCCTCGAAATCCAGGCGGCGCGACGGGTCCGGCGCCGGCACGGCGGCCAGCAGCGCCCGGGTGTAGGGGTGCACCGGCCGGGCGAACAGCAGGGCGCGCGGCGCCAGCTCCACGATCCGGCCGCGGCACATCACCATGATCCGGTCGGCGATGTAGTCGACCACCGCCAGGTTGTGGCTGATGAACAGGTAGGTCAGGCCCAGCCGCGCCTTCAAATCCTTCAGCAGGTTCAGGATCTGCGCCTGGATCGAGACGTCGAGCGCCGAGACCGGCTCGTCGCAGATGATCAGGTCGGGGCGCAGCGCCAGCGCCCGGGCGATGCCGATGCGCTGGCGCTGGCCGCCGGAGAAGCTGTGCGGGTAGCGCTGCAGGTGGCGGATGTCGAGCCCGACCAGCCCCATCAGCTCCTTCGCGATCGCCTTGCGCTCGGCCGTGCTGCCGATGCCGTGGATGGTCAGCGGCTCGGTCAGGATGTCGAACACCGTCATCCGCGGGTTCAGCGAGCTGAACGGGTCCTGGAAGATGAACTGCATGCGCGGGCGGAAGGCCTTCAGCTCCTCGCCCTCCAGCCCCAGGATATCGACCGGCTTGCCGTGGTCGTTGAAGCGGATGCCGCCGGCATCGGGGCTCAGCGCCCGCATCAGGATCTTGGACAGGGTGGTCTTGCCGCAGCCGGATTCGCCGACCAGCCCCAGGCATTCGCCGCGGCGGATGGCGAAGGACACGTCGTCGACCGCCTTGATCCGCTCCTCCTGCCCGCCGCCGAACAGGCCGCTGTTGCGGATGGCGAAAGTCTTCGACACGCCCTCGACCTTCAGCAGCGGGCCGGCCGCCTCCGCCGCCTCGGTCCAGGCCTTCTTGCCGGTGCCCATCATGTGGCCGTCGGCCTGCCGGATCTCGCGGATCGGCATCAGCCGCTCATGCCCCATGTCGAAGCGCGGCACGGCCCGCAGCAGCGCCTTCAGATAGGGATGGCCGGGATCGGTGAAGATCGGCCCGATCGGGCCGGATTCCATCACCTCGCCGCGATACATCACCACCACCTCGTCGGCGATGTTGGCGACGATGCCGAGGTCGTGGGTGATGATCATGATCGCCATCTGCAGCTCGGCCTGCAGGTCCAGCATCAGCTTCAGGATCTGCGCCTGGATGGTGACGTCCAGCGCGGTGGTCGGCTCGTCGGCGATCAGCAAGGCGGGGTGGCAGACCAGCGCCATGGCGATCATGGCGCGCTGGCGCAGGCCGCCCGACAGCTCGAACGGATAGGTCTTCAGCGCGCGGGCGGGGTTGGGGAAGCCGACCAGGCGCAGCATCTCGCGGGCCAGGTCGCGCGCCTCCGCCGGCCCCACCGGCCGGTGCAGCCGCACCGCCTCGACGATCTGGTTGCCGACCGTGTGCAGCGGCGACAGCGAGGTCATCGGCTCCTGGAAGATCATCGAGATCCGGCCGCCGCGGATGTCGCGGTAGTCGGGGCTTTCCTGCGGCAGCTTCGCCAGGTCGACCACCGTGCCCGGCGTCTCCGGGTCGCTGAACAGGATCCTGCCGCCGGTGACCCGGCCGTTGCTGGGCAGGATGCCCATCACCGCCTGCGCCAGCACCGACTTGCCGGAGCCGCTCTCGCCGACCACGGCGACGGTCTTGCCGGCCGGCACCCGCAGCGACACGCCGCGCACCGCCTCCAGCGTGCCGCCGGGCACGGCGAAACCGATGCGAAGATCGTGCAGGCGGAGGATATCGCTCACCGCGGCGGGCCCCTCATTCCTCGGGTCCGTCGGACCCGGGCCGATCGTCCGGGGGGCGCACGCCCCAGCGCTCGGCCAGCCCGCCCTGGGGGGCGACGACGCCCAGCGACATCAGGTTCGCCTGGCTCGAATCGTCGATCGTCAGGGCCTTGGCCAGCGCGGCGTCATGCGCCTGCGACACGATCTCGTCGAAGCCGCTGATGGTCGATTCGATCCTCAGGCGCCGGCCGCCGCCGCGCAGGTCCAGCTGCATCCAGCCGCGCTGGCGATCGCGCCGGACCGAGAAATAGCGCAGCCGGAAGCCGTCCAGGTCGCGCCACGCGATGCGGACGCCCAGCGGGCCGTGGGCGACGATGCCCTGGCCGTCGACCTCGATCACGCTGCGGTGGCGCAGCCAGGTGCGTAGCAGGAAGGCCAGGAACACCAGCGCCGCGGCACTGAAGGCGATGGCGACGATCCAGTGCATCGGCAGCAGGATCAGCGGCAGCGCGGTCAGCGCCAGCCCGGCCGCGCCGCGGGCATAGTCGCCGCCCAGCTCGGCCATGCCGTAGCGGTGGGCGGTCATCGCCGGGCTCCGAACAGGGTATCGGCCTCCGGCCAGGCCGTCGCCGGATGCCGGGTCAGGGTCGAAAGCAGGCCGTCGAGAAAGATCCATCCTTCGTCGTCATGCGCCAAATGGTGGGTGAGGAGGCCGGTCGGCTCCTCCGGATCGGCCGTGCCGGTGCGGCGATCGGCCAGGTGCCGCAGGACCGGCGCCAGGGTGCGGTCGACGCCCGCGAAGCCGCGGGTGCCGC
>NZ_JANX01000217.1 GCF_000767795.1 Inquilinus limosus MP06
GATCAGGCGCCAGGGCGGGTCGTCGGGCGTCAGCGCGGCCGAGATCGCGGCCGAGGCGACGAAACAGGCGACCATGCCCCAGGCCAGGACCCTGAGGACGATCAGGGCGACATAGCTGGCCGGGCGGTCGCCGAGCCAGCCGGCGCAGACGATCGCCACCGCCAGGGTCATCATTGCCGGCAGCACGCCATGGGCGACCGTGTGCACCAGCGCCGCCGCCACCCGGCGCCGCAGGGTCGGCACGGTTTCGGACGGGCGGCGGCCGAACCGGCGCAGCAGCCAGCGCCGCGCCAGCCACCCGATGCCGAGGACAACGGCCGCGAACAGGATGCGGCGCGCGATCTCACCCACCCCATCCCAACCCGGACCCAGCTGGTCCTGGAACGGCAGCAGCAGCCGCGTCACCAGATAGCCGGCCTGGTCGGGGATCGGCGTCCAGGTCTTCGGGTCGAAGGCGGCCGGCGCCACCGTCAGCAGGTCGCGCCGGAACTGGTCGACGCGCGCGGCATCGGCGGTCTGCTGCAGCAGCTGGGCCTGGGTCCTGATCGCCTCGGCCTGCCGCACCTGCCCGTCATATTTCGCCAGGGCGTCCGCCAGCTGCTGTCGCTGCTTCGTCACATCGGCCGTTTCCGGCGGCGCACCCTCGGCCGGCGGCGGGCCCAGCGCGTCGCTGACCTGCTTGATCTTGCCGAGGGTGTCCCGCGCGGCGTCCGCCGCCGCCTGGGACTGGTCGATCACGTCGCCCAGCCGGCTGCGCGCCGCGTTGTAGTCGTCCTCGGACAGGTTCTGGGCCGAGAACTGGGTATAGAGCTTCCGCAGCGTGTCCTGCCATCCCGCATTCTGCTTGTCGAAGTCCGGGTTGGTCTGGGCCGCGGCCGGCAGGGCGGCGCAGACCAGGGCGAACAGCAGCAGCAGGCGGGGAAACAGCGCGCGAAGGGTCATGGGCCGGCCGGAAGGACACCGCGATGGACAGGGGAGGAGCCTCCACCCTGCATGCCAAAGCGGCGACAAGAAGGCGAGACCGCCCGGCGTCGCAGCAGCAATGCATCCGATCGCCGGGCCGGGCGGGGCGTGATCAGGCCGTGGCCAGGGGCCGGGTCCTCTTGCTATGAATGCGGGATCGATCGGCCGGGTCGCGCCCACCCGGCCGGCACGGCGAGAAAAGAGCGATCGGGGAGACCCCATGAGCAGCGACACCAGCCTGTTTCCCGTGTCCGATGACTGGGCCAAGCGCGCCTGGGTGGATGCCGCCCAGTACAAGGCGATGTATGAACGCTCGGTCAGCGACCCCGAGGGCTTCTGGGCCGAGCACGGCAAGCGCGTCGACTGGATCAGGCCCTTCACCAAGGTGAAGGACACCAGCTACACCGGCGACGTCCATATCCGTTGGTTCGCCGACGGCACGCTGAACGCCGCCACCAACTGCATCGACCGGCATTTGGCCAAGCGCGCCGACCAGACCGCGATCATCTGGGAAGGCGACGACCCCAAGGACAGCCGCCACATCACCTATCGCGAGCTGCATGAGCAGGTGTGCCGGCTGGCCAATGTGCTGAAGGCGCGCGGCGTCAAGAAGGGCGACCGGGTCACCATCTACCTGCCGATGATCCCGGAGGCGGCCTACGCCCTGCTGGCCTGCGCCCGGATCGGCGCCGTCCATTCCGTGGTGTTCGGCGGCTTCTCGCCCGACAGCCTGAAGGACCGCATCCTCGACTGCGGCTCGACCGTGCTGATCACCGCCGATGAAGGGCTGCGCGGCGGCCGCGCCGTGGCGCTGAAGGCCAATGCCGACGAGGCGCTGAAGAGCTGCCCGGAGGTCGACAGCGTCATCGTCGTCCGCCGCACCGGCGGCAAGGTCGGCTGGACCGAGGGCCGCGACCTGTGGCTGCACGAGGCCGCCGCCAAGGTTTCCGCCGACTGCCCGCCGGAGGAGATGGGGGCCGAGGACCCGCTGTTCATCCTCTACACCTCGGGGTCGACCGGCAAGCCGAAGGGGGTGCTGCACACCACCGGCGGCTATCTGGTCTACACCGCGATGACGCACCAGTACGTGTTCGACTACCATGACGGCGACATCTACTGGTGCACCGCCGATGTCGGCTGGGTCACCGGCCACAGCTATATCCTCTATGGCCCGCTGGCGAACGGCGCGACGACGCTGATGTTCGAGGGCGTGCCGAACTATCCGGACACCTCGCGCTTCTGGCAGGTGGTGGACAAGCACAAGGTCAACATCTTCTACACCGCCCCGACCGCGATCCGTGCCCTGATGCGCGACGGCGAGGAGCCGGTGAGGAAGACCAGCCGCGCCTCGCTGCGCCTGCTCGGCTCGGTCGGCGAGCCGATCAACCCCGAGGCTTGGCTGTGGTACCACCGCGTGGTCGGCGACGGCCGCTGCCCGATCGTCGACACCTGGTGGCAGACCGAGACCGGCGGGATCCTGATCTCCCCGCTGCCCGGCGCCATCGCCCAGAAGCCCGGCTCCGCCACCCTGCCCTTCTTCGGGGTCAAGCCGCTGATCGTCGACAATGACGGCAAGCCGCTGGAGGGCGCGACCGAGGGCAATCTCTGCATCGCCGACAGCTGGCCGGGCCAGATGCGCACGGTGTTCGGCGACCATGAGCGCTTCGTGCAGACCTATTTCTCGACCTTCAAGGGCCTGTACTTCACCGGCGACGGCTGCCGCCGGGACGAGGACGGCTACTACTGGATCACCGGGCGGGTGGACGACGTCATCAACGTCTCCGGCCACCGCATGGGCACGGCCGAGGTCGAGAGCGCGCTGGTCGCCCATACCAAGGTGGCCGAGGCCGCGGTGGTCGGCTATCCGCACGACATCAAGGGCCAGGGCATCTACGCCTATGTCACTCTGATCGCCGGCGAGGCGCCGACCGAGGAACTGCGCAAGGAACTGGCGCAATGGGTGCGCAAGCAGATCGGCCCGATCGCCACGCCGGACCTGATCCAGTGGGCGCCGGGCCTGCCGAAGACCCGCTCCGGCAAGATCATGCGCCGTATCCTGCGCAAGATCGCCGCCAATGAGCATCAGGCGCTGGGCGACACCTCGACCCTGGCCGACCCGGCGGTGGTAACCGACCTGGTCGACAACCGGATGAACCGGGGGTAGGCGCTTCAGGCTCCCAGGCTGGATTGAAAAGCCAATCTAGTCTAGACTGGTCCACATATTGCGGGAGGTTGCCATGTGGACTGTCCAGGATGCCAAGGCCCAACTGTCCGAGATCCTGCGGCGCGCCAAGGCCGGCGAGCCGCAGGTGATCGGAACGCAGGATCCCTGTGTCGTGATCTCCGCCAAGACGTTCAAGGCGCTGACCCAGGCTCAGGACCGGCATCTCGGTCGCTGGCTGGTCGAACATGCGCCCGCCGGGATCGAGATCGAATTGCCGCCCCGCGCTGAGGCTCGGACAGATCCGTTCGACGAGAACTGAGCCTCAGCGGTGACGAAATACATCCTCGACACCAATGTCGTGTCGGAACTGGCAAGGCCTGCCCCGTCGCCCCAGGTCATCGCGTTCCTTCAGCGCGAGGCGGATCTCTGGATGAGCACCATCCTGTTCCATGAGTTGGCGTACGGCCTGGAGCGAGTTCGCGATGCCGCCCGCAAGCCAAAGCTGTTGGCCTTCATCGACGCCATGAAGGCCCGGTTCGAAAACCGCACTCTCGTCGTCGATATGGCGGTCGCCGAGACGGCCGGGCGCCTTCGCGCCTTCGCAGCGACCAGGGGCCGGACGCTGGCCCCGCTGGACTCCTTGATGGCGGCCACCGCGATCGCGCATGACGCCACGCTGGCTACGCGCAATACCAAGGATTTTCTCGATCTGGGCGTAGACGTTATCGACCCGTGGCTCGCCGCAGCGAACACCAACGCACCGAGAGATTGAGCCTCCCTCGACACCGTCATCGCGAGGAGCGAAGCGAGGTGGCGGTCCAGGGGCAGTGCCGCTGGATCGCCACGCCCCTGCGGGGCTCGCGATGACGGTTTTGAACTTCTGGATCAGGCCCGCACCGCCACCTCGCGCAGCCTGACATCGGCGCGCGGGCCGGGGCGCAGCAGCGTCACCAGCAGCGCGGCGACCAGGCCGGCCGCGGCCAGCACGTAGAGGCCGGCCGCGGTGGACTGGAAGCTCTGCTCCACCGCCGTCTTCACGTTCGGAGCGAAGAAGCCGCCGAGATTGCCGATCGCGTTGATCGCGGCGATCCCGCCCGCGGCCGCCGCCCCGCCGAAATAGCCGGTCGGGAAGGTCCAGAAGATCGGCTGCGAGGTGATGATCCCCATCGTCGTCAGGCACAAGGCCGCGATCGCGAGCGCCGGCGGGGCGCTGGCCGAGATGACGAGCCCGGCGGCGATGCCCAGCAGCGAGACGACGGCGAAGCTGCGGCGATAGCCGGTGCGCACCGCCAGCCCCGGCCAGACCGTGGCCGCCACGATGGCGCAGGCCCAGGGAATCGCCGAGACCAGGCCGACCAGCAGCCCGACCTTCATGTCCAGGAGGGCGGCGACCTGGGTGGGCAGGTAGAAGGCGACGCCGTAGCCGCTGATCTGGATCAGGAAGTAGATCGCCGCGAAATGCAGCAGCCGCGGGTCGGTCAGCACGGCGCGGAAGCCGACCCGGCCGGCGGCCTGCTTCTCCCGCTCCTCGGCCGCGATCACCCGGCTCAGCGCCTCGCGCTCCTCGGCCGGCATCCAGCGCGCCTCGGACGGGCGGTCGCACAGATAGAAATAGGCCCAGACGCCGACCGCGGAGGCGAGCAGCCCCTCGATCAGGAACATCAGCTGCCAGCCATGCAGGCCGAACAGCCCGTCGAGGTCGAGCAGCACGCCGGAGATCGGGCCGCCGAGCATGAGGGCGAGCGGCGAGCCGAAATAGAACAGCCCCATCACCCGGCCGCGCGCCCGGGCGGGGAACCAGTAGGTCATGAACAGGATCGCGCCGGGGAAGAAGCCGGCCTCGGCCGCGCCGAGCAGCAGCCGGATCACCGAGAACGAGGTCTCGCCGTGGGCGAAGGCCATGGCCGCCGCCACCAGCCCCCAGGTCACCATGATCCGGGCCAGCCAGACCCGCGCCCCGATGCGGTGCAGCACCATGTTGCTGGGCACCTCGAAGGCGGCGTAAGTCAGGAAGAAGATGCCGGCGCCGAAGGCGAAGACCGCGTCGCTGAGGCCGGTCGACGCCTGGTAGGCCTGCTTGGCGAAGCCGATATTGGCCCGGTCCAGATAGGCCATCATGTACATCAGGATCAGGAATGGCACGAGCCGCCACGTCGCCCGCCGGATCGCGCGGTCCAGCAAAGCCTCGTCCGGCGGCGCCGCTGCCGGCGCCGGTGGTGTCGTCGTCATCTTGGCTCCCTCTCGGCTGTTGTGGTTCCCGCCCGGGCCGGTCCGGGCGATCGGCTACAGGACCTTGCTGGGGTTGAGCAGCCCGCGCGGGTCCAGCGCGTCCTTCAGCCGGCGCATCAGCGCCAGCTCCGCCTCGCTGCGCACATAGGGCAGGAACGGCTTCTTGGTCAGGCCGATGCCGTGCTCGGCCGACACCGTGCCGCCGAACTCGCGGACCATGGCGTAGACGGTCTCGACGATCTCCTGCTTCGGCTGCGGCTCGGCGCCGGGCACGCCGGCGACGATATGCAGGTTGCCGTCGCCGATATGGCCGTAGAACAGCGCGAAGATGCCGGGCAGGCGCTGCTCCAGCGCCGCGCGGCAGGCCCGGACATAGTCGTCCATCGCCGCCACCGGCAGGCCGATGTCGAAGGATTCATGCGGCCCCAGCACCTGCCTGAACTCGGCCGCCGCGTCGCGCACGCCCCAGAAGGCCCGGATATCGCCGAGCGACTGCGCCACCGCCGCATCGGCGATCACGCCGTCCTCGGCCTGGCGCTCGAGCCAGGCCTGGAAGCGTGGCCCGTCCACCGCCTCGTCGGTGCCCTGCGCCTCGACCAGAACATAGCCGGCATGGCCGCCAGAGATCGGGCTGCGGATGCCCGGCACCTTCTGCGTGACCACGTCCCAATAGTCCGGCCACATCACCTCGAAGGCCGACAGCAGCGGCCCCAGCCCGCGCCGGGCCGCGTTCAACAGCCGGACCGTGTGCCCGTAGCTGGACAGGCCGCACAGCGCCGCCATGGTGCAGCCCGGCTTCGGGAACAGGCGCAGCACCGCCCGGGTGATGACGCCCAGCGTGCCCTCGCTGCCGATGAACAGGTGCTTCAGGTCGTAGCCGGCATTGTTCTTCAGCATCTTGTTGAGGCTGGTGACGACCTCGCCGCCCGGCAGCACCACCTCGATCCCCAGCACCATCTCGCGCGCCATGCCGTAGCGGATCACCCGGTTGCCGCCGGCATTGGTCGAGAGGTTGCCGCCGATGGCGCAGGAGCCGCGGGCGCCAAGGTCGAGCGGGATGAGGAAGCCGGCCTCGTCCGCCGCCTGCTGCACCGCCTGCAGCGGCGTGCCGGCCCGCACCGTCATGGTGGCCGAGGCGGTGTCGATCTCCTCCACCCCGACCATGCGCTCCAGCGACAGGGCGACCGAGCCTGCCACCGGCCGGGCCCCGCCGCACAGCCCGGTCAGCCCGCCCTGCGGCACCACCGGGACGCCGTGCTCGGCACAGATCCGCATCGCCGCGGCCACACCCGCCGTGTCGACCGGGCGGACCACCGCCAGCGGCCGCAGGGGGCCGAGCGTGCTCCAGTCGGATTCGTTGCGGGCCGGGATGTCGGGGCCGGCCAGGACCGAAGCAGCGCCGAGCGCGGCGGCCAGGGATGGGATCAGGGCATCCGGAAGCCGGTCGGAGGCCGTCGCCTGCTGCATCATCCTGTCCTCCCTCTCGCCCGGACCTGCCGTCCACGCTCGCCGCGCCGGTTGCGATGCCTAATTCAGGCATCCAATCCGCAACGTCATGTCCGACATAACATCTGACATGTCAGTGAGGCAATGGTGAATGTCGGACAAACCGTTCAGGCACGAGCGAGCGGCGAACGCGGCAGCCAAAAGCGAGGGATAGGCTTCGCCGCGCTCGCAATGACGGTTCTTCGTAAGAGCGGTCACAAACTCGGCGTCATGAGACGCCGGTCAGCCGATGGCGCGCAGCGCCACCACCGCCGCCACCCCGACCAGGATGGTGGCCAGCAGCGGCAGGCGGGTGGCGGCGAGGGCCGTGACCAGCGCCGCTGCGGTCTCGGGCCAGCCGGTGGCCAGCACCATCGGCGCGATCACCGCGGTCAGCACCGCCGGCGGCGCCGCGTCGAACGCCGCCTTCATCCGGCCCTGCAGCCGCAGCCGCCCGGCCAGGAAGAGGCCGGAGATGCGGGTCATATAGGTGACGACCGCCATGCCCAGGATGGCGGCCAGGGTCGCGGGGTCGATCCTCATGCCACAGCCTCCTCGGGCTCGGCCGCCAGCCAGGCGGCGGCGATGCCGGCCAGGGCACCGGCCGCGACATGCCAGGGCGGGCCGGCGAAGCGGTAGACCAGCGCGGCCGTGACCAGGCTGGCCGCGATGGTGAATGTGCTGCGATGGCCCCGCCAGAAGCCGACCACCAGGCCGATGAACAAAGCGGTGAAGGCGAAATCGGCACCGATCCGGGCCGGGTCGCCGATCGCCGCCCCGATCACGGCGCCGAGCGTCCCCCAGACCAACCAGTTGAGATAGAAAAAGGCGCCCATCCCCAGGAAATAGGCCGGCGTCAGCTCGCGCCCCGCGGCCCGCCGCTCCGCCATCGCCCAGTTCTCGTCGGCCATCACGGCGTAGCCCAGCAGGCGCTGGGTCCAGGTGAAATGGCCGGTGCGGCGGGCCAGCGACAGGCTCATCAGGATGTGGCGGGAGTTGATCAGCAGGGTCGACACCACCAGCGTCGCCACCGGCACTGGCCAGGACCACAGGTCGATTGCCGCGAATTGCGCGCCGCCGGCGAAGACCAGGGCGCACATCAGCGCCATCTCGGCCGGCGACAGCCCCTTGGCGGCGCCGAGCGCGCCGCAGAGGAGGCCGATCGGGATCGCGGCGATGGCGGGCGGAAGGATGTCGCGGATGCCGTCCAGGGCATCGCGCCGGAGGTCTCGGGTCATGCGGCAGCCGATTGGGGTCAGAGGTGGAAGCCGGCCCGGTAGGCGCCGGGGGCGACGCCCAGCCGCGCCTTGAAGGCATGGGTCAGATGGGCCTGATCGCAGAAGCCGGTGGCGGCGGCGACCTCGGCCGGCGCCTCGCCCGCCCGCAGCCGGCGACGGGCGGCCTGGACGCGCAGGTTCAGCAGATAGGCGTGCGGCGTCATCCGCAGCTCGCGCCGGAAGGCGCGGATCAGGTGGTGGCGCGACACCCCAGCCTCGGCGGCGAAATCGTCGAGCGACAGCTCCTCGGCGTAGCGGTCGCGCATCAGCTCGGTCACCCGGGCGATGCGGCCCGAATCCGGCGCCGGCTCGGCCGGGCGGAACGCGGCGTGGCGGATCAGGCAGCGGCCATAGGCGCGCAGCAGCAGCTCGTCCATCGCCAGGGCGTCGCCCCGGGCCTGGGCGGCGAAGGCCTCGGCGAACAGGGCCGCGGTGTCGGGGTCGTGCACTGCCGGCTGGGGGAAGAATGGGGTTTCGGTCACCGGCCGGCCGGCGATCTCCGACGCCAGGCGCCGCATCAGCGCGACCGAAGGATAGGTCATGCGGTAGCGATAGCCGCCGCCATAGGGCTCGCCGTCATGCGCGTCCTCCGGGTTCACCAGGGCGAGATCGCCGGGGCCGCCATAGCGCTGCTCGCCGCGGGCGAGGAAGGTCTCGCAGCCGGCGAAAATGCCGCCGATGGCGTAGGTCTCGTGCATATGCAGGGCATAGCGATGGGTGCGGAACGTCGCCTCCAGGCATTCCAGCCCGTCGAAGCCCGACGCCGTGAAGAACCGCGACCGCTCGCCCTGCGCGAGCGGCTCGGCCGCCACCGCCTGTTCCTGCGTGATGCTGTCCATCGGCCCGATCATAGGCCCGGCCGCCTCCCCGTCTTGTAGAAAATCGGCATGGCGGACGGCGCCCCGCTTTGCGCCGTCACGACCGATACACCCATCGGGCATTGGCCGAAGGACGCCCGCAGGCGCGATAGTCTGCGAGCAATGCAGGGAACGAACGCCATGAGCACGATCAAGGAAGTGCAGTCCTGGAGCGCCGAGGGCTATGCCCGCAACGCCCGCTTCGTCGCCGACCTCGGCCAGCCGGTGCTGGAGCTGCTGGCGCCGCGGCCGGGCGAGCGGCATCCTCGATCTCGGCTGC
>NZ_JANX01000218.1 GCF_000767795.1 Inquilinus limosus MP06
TGGCCGCCCGACAACTGGTCCGGCATCCGCTCCGCCAGCCCGCCGAGGCCGAGCAGGGGCCAGCAGGTCGTCGGTCGCCACCCGGTCCGGCCGGGCGGTGCGGCCGCGGCCGACCAGCAGCGGCAGCTCGATATTGGCGCGCACGCTGCGCCAGGGCAGCAAGGTCGGGTCCTGGAACACGAAACCGACGTCGCGGCGCTGCCGGGCCGCTGTCGGCGGTCCGCCCAGCACCGCGATCTCGCCGCCCAGCGGCGCCAGCAGGTCGGCCACCACCCGCAGCAGGGTCGACTTGCCGCAGCCGGAGGGGCCGAGGATGGTCAGGAAGCCGCCCTGCGGCACATCCAGGTCGACGCCGTCCAGCACGGGGACGGAGCCGTATCCGAGAGCGAGCCCGCGGCAGCGGATCGCGACGCTGTCCACCTGTCCCGTCACCCCAGCTTCGGCCGGTCGGCTGCGGTCATCTCCAGGATCGCGCCGGACCAGCACTCCTCCGGCTTCGGCGCACTGCCCTGGAACTGGCCGATCGAGTCATAGATCCGCACCTGCTCGGCGATCGCGGCGGGGTCGAACCAGCCCCAGCCTTTCGCCCTGGTGTCGGCGTCGAAGCTCAGCTTCAGCACCAGCCCAATCGTCGCCTGCTCGGTCTCGCGGTCCAGCTGCGGGTAGGCGTCCACGGTCAGGTCCACCGCCTCCTTCGGATGCGCATGGGTCCAGGCCCAGCCCTTGGCCACGGCGCGCAGGAACTTCGCCAGCACCTCGGCATTCTGCGCCAGCGCCGCGTCGGTGGCGAAATAGACGTTGGAGTAGGAGGGCAGGCCGGTGTCCTTCATCATCAGGTCGATCCGGTCCGGCCCGATCACCGACAGCGCCTTGGTGTTGGTGATCCAGCCGGTGACCGCGTCGACCTGGCCGGCCACCAGCGGCGTCATGTCGAAGCCGATATTGGTGATGTCCAGCTGCGACGCATCGATCCTGTTCTGCGCCAGGATCGCGTCCAGCACGAAGCGGGCGGTCGGCTGGATGCCGATGCGCTTGCCGATCATGTCCTTGACGCTGCGGATCGGCGCCTTGGGCAGGGAGTAGAAGGCGAAGGGGCCGGAGCGATAGCCGCAGGCGATCACCTTCACAGGCACGCCGGAGCCGCGGGCCAGCAGCAGCTGCGCGGAATCGGAGAACTGGCCCAGCGCCGCCTGGCCGGTGACCACCGGCGGCACGGTGGCGGAGTTCGGGCCGCCGGGCGAGAAGTCGACCTCCAGCCCCTCGGCCTGGAACAGCCCCTGCTTCAGCGCCACCACGTCGCCGATCTGGCCGTTGCTGATCAGCCAGTCGTACTTGATCACCACCTTGGCGGCTTCGGTCCGACCCTCCGGGATCTTGAGCGCGATGCCGGCGCCGAAGGCGGCGATCCCGGCCAGGACGGTGCGGCGGTCGAAGGCGGTCATGCGGTCCTCCCTCCAGCGGCCGGGCCTTCGACGTCGCCGACAGGGCCGCCGTCGAGCCAGGCATAGATCTCCCACAGATTGTCGTCCGGGTCGGTGAAATAGGCGCAGCGCGCGTTCCACGGATAGTCGGCGGGCGGCCGGGTGAACGGCACGCCGAGGGTGCTGAGCTCGCGATAGACCGCGTCCACCGTGGCGGGCGAGGGCAGCTCGGCGGCGGCGCAGGCCTTGTGCACCTGCGGCGGGGCGCGGCGGCCGGAGACGCCGGTGTGCTCGGCGATATGGCCGATCTCCCACAGCGCCAGGGTCAGCCCGGCGCCCTTGAAGTCGGCGAAGCCCGGGGCGCGGCGGCGCAGCCGGAAGCCCAGCTTGTCGACGTAGAAGGCGGCCGCCCGCTCGACATCCTCGACCAGGAAGCAGACATCGGTGATCGGATGGGACTGGGCGAAGGGCATGGCGGTCTCCGGACGGTCTCGCGCCGATCATGGCGCCGCCGGACGCCGCCCTTCTTCCGTGATCCTGCGCATCTGTTGCTTGATCTTGCTCCGGCTTCGACCGCCTGGCTCATTCTCTCAACTGTCATTGCCGGGCTTGACCCGGCAATCCAGGAGCCACCCAGAGCGGCCTCGACATCTCTGGATGCCCGGGTCAAGCCCGGGCATGACAAAGGAGGGGAGCCTCTCCAAAACCCTAGCGGTCAGCCCTGAACCGCGCCGGGGTGGTGCCGGTGGCGCGGCGGAAGGCGGTGGAGAAATGCGCCTGGCTGGCGAAGCCGGCGCGGTAGGCGATCTCGGCCAGCGCGAGCTCGCGCCGAGCCAGCAGCGCCTTGGCCCGCTCGACCCGCCGCGCCAGCACGAACTGGTGCGGCGCCCGGCCGGTCGCAGCCTTGAAGGCGCGGCTGAAATGGAACGGGCTGAGCCGGGCGACGGCGGCCAGTCCGGCCAGGCTCAGATCGCCGTCCTCCAGCGCATCTTCGACATGCTCCAGCACCCGGCGCAGCCGGTCCGGCGACAGCGCGTCGGGCCGCTCCGGCCGCGGCGCCGGGCGACGGGAGAGGAGGCGCAGAGTGCAGGCGGCGAAAGTCAGGCCCAACTGCTCCGCCAGCAGCGGATCGGTCGCTTCCGGCTGCCGTGCCAATTCGGCCAGCGCCAGGGCGATGTGCACCGTGACCGGGTCGGCGGCGACCAGCATCTCGGAATCGTCGAAATCCGCCGGCCCGATCTCCTGCCCGATCCGACGATAGGCCGCGGGCGGCTGGAAGATCGAGATGTACTCGGCGCCGTCGCCGTCGACGAACAGCGGCAGCCCGGCCGGCTGCACGCCCAGGGTCCAGGCCGGCCGCGCCACCCGTCGCGTCGGCCCCTCGCCGATGCGGAAGGCATAGCGCCCGTGGCCGCTGCGGTTCAGCGACAGCCGGTGCAGCGCGCCGCAGGATTCCATCTGCCCGGCGTCGCTGCGATAGCACTCCACCATGATGTCCGGCCGCGCCGCCGCCGCGTAGTCGTGCAGTGCCGGCCGGCTGATGGCGAAGACCGAAGGGTCGAGACCGTCCATCTCATGCTCTCCCTGCCTGCCCGCGCGGTCCGCGGCTCTACCGGCTGCGGTTCCGCTGCCGTTCCCGTTCCGGAACGACGCAAGCAGCATGCCAGACGGCGGCGAGCCGGGCCACTGGCCCGGCTCACGAGGTGAGGGGAGTCGGTGAGCGGCTATTTCGACTTCGGCACCGGCGGTGCAGTGCTGGCCATTTCCGTGTGCAGCCCCTGAGCCATCTGCAGGTGGTGGAATACGATCGGCAGGGTGTCGGAGGCGAAGGCCTTGAGGTCCTCGTCCTGGCCTGCGCCTATCTCGTACTCCAGCAGCTGCGCCGTAGCCTGGTGGTCGGCGATCTGGCTGGCGACGTAGGCGCGGTCGAAATCATCGCCCGTCAACCCCTTCAGCTTGTCGTGGATCGCCTTGTGCTCGGCATCCATCTCCCGGGGCAGGACGATGCCGGCGGCTTTCGCCAGCCCGGCCAGGCGATCGTTCGCCTTGCCGTGATCGCGCACCATCTGCCGGCCGAAATCGCGCACGGCGTCGCTGCCGCCCCGCGCCTCCGCAAGCTTGCCGAAGGCCACCTCGGCCAGGCCGCCTTGCGCCGCGGCGACGGCAAAGACCTGGTCCGAGGTGTTCGGCTGATGCGGCGCCGGCGTTCCGGGCTTCCGTTCCGGTGTTCCGGCCGGCGTGGTCGCCGGATTGCCCGGCGCCGGGGTGGTCGGATTGACCGTCGTCTGGGCCCAGCCCGATGGCGCCGCGAGCAGGAAGGCCGCCAGCGCCGCGGCCGCGATCCGATCCGTCATGCCGGTTCCTCCTTCCATGACCGTCACAGTGTCAGCAGATAGGCGGTCAGCTCTTCCTTCTCGTCCTGGGTCAGCTTCAGCCCGAGCACGAGGTTGAAGTACTCGACCGTGTCGGCGAGGGTCGGCAGGCGGCCGTCATGCAGATAGGGCGGGGAATCCTTGATGCCGCGTAGGCTGAAGGTCTTGATCGGCCCGTCCGGCAGCATCACCAGCCCGTTCGCCGTGCGGCCGATGTCGTAGAAGCGCTCGGCCTTCAGGTCGTGCATCTGGTTGTCCATGAACGAGGTCTGCGGCACGTGGCAGCTGGCGCACTGGCCCTTGCCCATGAAGATTCGCTCGCCCGCCAGCTCCTGCTCGGTCGCCTTGGCCGGGTCCAGCCGGCCCAGCGGGGTCAGCTTCGGCGCCGGCGGGAAGTCGACGATGTTCTGCATCTGCGCCATCATCGACGTCTGGTCGTGCCGCTCCGGCAGGTTCACGCCCTTGCGCTGGGCGCTGGTCTGGTCGCCGTTGAAATAGGCGGTGCGCTGCTCGAACTCGGTGAAATCCTCGACCGAGCGCAGCGAGCGCTTCGAGCCATGGATCTGCTGGTTGAACACGCCGCGCAGGCTCACCGTATCCAGCCGGAAGCGATCCGCCTGCGGCCGGATGTCGGGAGTCTGGTGGAAAGCGGCATTGGTGTGGAAGTTGGCGTGGCAGTCGAGGCAGGTGACGCCCAGGCTCTGGTCGGCGCTCTTGCGATCCTCGGTCTGGTTGAACTCCTCCTGCGGGAAGGGCGTCAGAAGCAGGCGCAGCCCCTCCATCTGCACCGGGGTGATCAGCCCGACCATCATCGAATAGTAGTTCTTGATGGTCAGCAGCTGCCCGCGCGAGACGTCGCCCAGCTCCGGATGCGTGGTCAGGAAGATCGGCGGCGGGAATTCCGGGGTGAAGGTGTCGGGCAGGTCGAAATCGACGTCGAAGCGGCGCAGGTTGCGCTGCTCCTGACGGGCGATCTCGTCGATCTGGTGGTTCGGGAACACCTGGCCGCCGGTCGCCTGCTTGACATGGGGCAGGGGCAGGAAGCCGGCCGGGAACAGGCTGCGCTGTTTGATCTCGTCCGGGCTCATCGCCGCCAGCTCGTCCCAGGTCGCGCCTTGCGGCAGCTTCACCCGGACGCCGGCCTGCACCGGCTTGCGCCCGCCCGACATCATCACGCCGGGGATCGGCCGGTCGGCCAGGTCGTAACGCTCGTCCAGCAGCCGCTGCTGCCGCCGCATCACCTCCGGCTTGGCCGCCTCATCATCCGTCTTGACCTGATCGAAGGGCTGGGTCGGCAGCGGCCGGTAGGTCGCGTCAGGCGGCAGCGACCCGGCCAGGGCGCCGACGCCGGCGACGATGCCGGCCGTGAGCAGGGACAGGGGCAGCAACAGACGGCGGGCCATCGGGCACCTCGGAAATCATCCTCGGAAATCCGCCGCCGGGGGGCATCGGCCGGCGCGGCGGTTTCCGGGCCAACAGGAACTTTTTCGGCCCGGTTCCGGTCGGCCAGATGAAAATCCGAGGGGCGGCTCAGCCCGGCTTGGCCGCGAGCTGCCGGCGGTACTCCGCGACCGGCAGGCCGCCGACGCCCCAGTTCTCCATCGGCACCTCCTCGATCACCACGAAGGTCGCGTCGAGCGGCTTGTTCAGCACGTCCAGCAGCAGCTGGCTGACGCCCTGGATCAGGGCGGCCTTCTCCTCCGCCGTCACCGCGCGGCGGTCGGGCGAGGATCCCTCGCGGGTCACCTGAATGGTCACCATCGGCATCGCCGTTCTCCTTGGTCAGGGATGGGCGGCCGCCTGCTGCCGCCGCCATCCGTGGTTTCACCAGTGGCCTGCGTTCTGGCCGCCGTCGACATGCAGGATCTCGCCCGTCACGAAGCCGGCAGTCTCCAGGAAGACGACCGCATCGACGATGTCGCGGATCTCGCCCATCCGGCCGACCGGGTGCAGCCTGCCCAGCGCCTCATGCGTCTCGGGCGCGTGCATCGGCGTCTTGATGATGCCGGGCGACACGGCGTTCACTCGGATGCCCTTGGCCGCATATTCGATCGCCAGCCCCTTGGTGGCGGAGTTCAGGCCGCCCTTGGTCAGCGACGCCAGCACCGCGGGGACGCCGGCGATCGGCTGGTCGACCAGGCTGGTGGTGATATTGACGACGTGGCCCGAGCCCTGCTTCAGCATCGCCGCGATGGCGTGCTGCGTGACGTGGAAGAAGCCGGCCAGGTTGACCGACAGCACCTGGGCGAAGTCCGCCTCGGTGTAGTCGGTGAAGGGCTTGGCGACGAAGATGCCGGCATTGTTCACCAGCGTGTCGACCCGGCCGAAGCGGGCCAGGCCTTCCTCGACCACGCGGGCGGCGACGCGCGGATCCGCGATGTCGCCCTCGACCGCGAGGATGTCGGGGTCGCTGCCCTGGCGGATCGAGCGGGAATTGGCGACCACCTTGTAGTTCAGGTCGCGATAGGCCTTGACCAGGCCCGCGCCGATGCCCTGCGAGGCGCCGGTGATGACGGCGACCTTCCGTTCGGTTCCCATGATGTGCCTCTGAGATCGTGCAGCGGCCGGAGCGATCTCCGGTCGGCCGGGCCACTGCGGCGCCGGTGCCGATCTATTTACGGCCTGCCGTCGATCGTTCGAATAGACGTCATCCGGGAGAGACTGTTGCGTGAAACGGAATACCGGATCAGGCGCCGGGCGTGAGGCGGGCGAATTGGGCCTTCAGCCGTGGCAGGGCGAAGTCGACGAAGGCGCGGACCTTCGGCACCGACAGGCGGCCCTCCGGGGTGATGATGTGGACGGGCAGGGGGGCGGGTTCCGCGTCGGCCAGCACGATCTTCAGCCGACCGGCCTGGACCTCCTCGCCGACATGGTAGGAGAACAGTCGGGTGACACCGTGTCCCTCGGCGGCCGACGCGATCGCGGCCCGGACGCTGTTGACGATCAGTCGTGGCGTGAACTGCACGGTCCTGGCACTGGTCGACCCCGGCGCCGGCGGGAAGCTCCAGGAATCGATGCCGAAATGCGTCATCGAGACGATCCTGTGCCGGGCCAGGTCGGCGGGCTCGTCGATCCGCGGATGCTGCGCCAGATAGGCGGGGGCGGCCGCCACCACCCGGCGGACCTCGCCCACCCGCACCGCGACCAGGGTGGAATCCGGCAGATGGGCGATGCGCAGGGCGGCGTCGATGCCCTCGTCGATCAGGCTGACCGGCCGGTCGAGCAGCAGCAGACGGGCCGAGACGGCGGGATAGGCGTCGAGAAAGGCGTCCAGGATCGGGCGCAGCACGTCCTCGCCGCTGATCAGGGGCGCGGTCAGGGTCAGCAGGCCGCGCGGCGCCGCCCGCTCGCCGGCGGCCAGCATGTCGGCCTCCTCCAGGTCGATCAGAACCCGGCGGCAGGCGGCGGCGTAGCGCTCTCCCGCCTCGCTCAGCCGGATCGACCGGGTCGTGCGGTGCAGCAGCTGCACCCCGACATGGTTCTCCAGGAACGCGATGGCCCGGCTGACAGCGGCGGGCGAGCGGCCGAGCCGCCGGCCGGCACCGGCCAGGCTGCCCGTGTCCAGGGCCGAGACGAACACGCGTATGGCGTCGATCCGGTCCATCATTCTTCCCGGATGTGGGACACTGAAGGCCTGAGCCTAGGCATTCCGACGACCGGTGCAAAGCTCTGGGCTAAGCAACGGCCTCGATCCGCACCTCGCGGCTCCTGGCGCCTTCGGCGACGAGCGCCAGCAGGCTTTCGCCTTCCTCGGTCACCGCGGCGGTCTCCGGCTTCGACAGCGGCTCGAACATCTCGATCCGCAGCACCGCGGCGCCGCGCGCCTGGCTCACCTTCCAGCGGCCGCGTACCACCCCGTCGACCAGCAGCACCGGCGGCATGAAGTTGCCATAGACCAGCGGCCTGTACTGCTCGGCGATGACATGCTCGCGCTCGGCGTGGGACAGCAGCAGGTTGTCGTATTCCGGCAGGAAGCGCGGCGGCGCCGGCACATCCGGGCCGGGGCGGGGTGCGTCGGGCAGGTCGAACAGCTCGCGCCCGGCTTCGTCGCGCAGGCTCACCAGCTTCGGCCGCAGCGCGTCGACCGTGGCCTGCAGCCGGGTCAGGCCCGACCAGATCTGCATGTCCTGCACGCTGGCCGGGCCGAAGGCGGCGAGGTAGCGCAGCAGCATCGGCTCCGGCGCCGTGTCCGTGCCCAGCGGCTGGCGCAGCCAGCTCTCGGCCGTGCTGCACAGCGGCAGGCCGCCGATGCCCCACAGGCCGCGCGGCGGCACCTGCACCAGCGGCGCCAGGTTGCGTATGGCATAGGATAGGGCCTTGGCGTCGCGGTCCGGCCACTGCTTCTGCAGCAGCCGGCCCATCTCCTCCACCGTGCGCGGCTGGTCGACCAGCAGGCGCCGCCCGGCCGCCACCACCGCTTCCAGGTCCAGCCCGGCAAGCTGCTTGCCATAGGGCGTGCCGGTCATCAGCAGCCGCTCCTGCACCCCCTGCAGCACCGGGCGCAGCACCCGGCAGTCGCGGGCGGTGACGAGGTGGATGGTCGACCGCATCAGGGCGATGCGCACCGCCTTGCGGTCGCGGATCAGCTCGGCCAGGTCCTCCAGCTCGAACCGCTCCAGCCGGCTCCACAGCCCGACATAGGGCGCGGTCGGGGACTGCGACTGCATCCCGACCAGCCGCTCGATCGCCTCAGTGGCGCCGATGCTCCAGCGCCGCAGCAGCCCTTGCCGGCCCAGCAGCGCCCGGTTGCGGCCGCGCCGGTCCAGCGTTTCCCCTGCGTCCGCCTTCGCCATACATCCCCCGATCCGAATCCCGGCGCCACCCTGTCCCCGATCGGCGGCGGGGCACAAGCCCCGGCGCGGGGGCCCGGCCGGCCCCTCCCGTCTGGGGGCTTGCATCCGGCCCGCCAAGGCGTGGACAATCGGGGGACTATCCCGCCCGATACCCATGGAGGCCGCGATGGCCCTCGGACCGGACGACTGGGAAGTGCCCGTTCGGGCGCAGCCCGACCCCGACGACTACGCCTTCGATCTCGACCGCGCCCTCGACGCCGTGGTCGGCCTGACCGCGCGCGTCCCGGTCGACGCCTACACCGCCGGCACGCTGGGCACCGAAAGGACCGGCAACGGCGTGGTGATCCGCGACGACGGCATTGTCCTGACCATCGGCTACCTGATCACCGAGGCCGAGGAGGCTCGCCAGCTTCGGGGTGCGGCCGGGCGGGCGCTCGGCCTGACACCCGCCCCGACGGCCGTCCGGCACCGTATCGCCGTCCCCAGCACCGTCATTGCGAGCGCAGCGAAGCAGTCCATGGTGCCGCTCATGCGGGCCGATGGATTGCTTCGTCGGCTTCGCCTCCTCGCAATGACGGTGAGAGAAGCGGCTGACTCGACACTGGGCCGGCCGCGCCGCTACCGTCAACCGATCGACGGAACAGGAGGACGGCGAT
>NZ_JANX01000219.1 GCF_000767795.1 Inquilinus limosus MP06
GGCGTGTCCGGCCGCGGGTTGGGCATCGGCGGCCGGGTCGGGTCGTCGGGCGGCGGCTTCGGGTCGCTCATCGCTGGCCCTCCATCGAAGCGGTGTTCATGAATGGGCGTGGTGCTCGTGACGCCTGCGGGTCGCCGCGGCTTTCTTCGCCGAGGCGCTGCGGGCCGCGGCGGGCCGTTCGGCCGAAGCCTTCCCGCCGATCCGGCCGCCCTTCCGCGATGATGCGTGACTCTCCGCCTTGCCGCGGCCGGAACCGCTCTTCTTGCCGCCGCCGCTCTCCTTGTTGACGGTGGCCCAGGCCCGGCGCTCGGCCTCTTGTTCCGAGACGCCCCTGGCCTCGTAGCCCTCCTCGATATGCTCGGCCTTGCGTTTCTGCTTGTCGGTGTAGCTCGACTTGTCGCCGCGCGGCATGGCTGCCTCCATTCCGATTGTCGGCCCGCCCGGCGCGTCCGGGCGCCCTCACTGGAGCAATCGCCGGTCCGGCGGAGCGGTTCCGGGGAACCGCGCGAAGGCCGGGGCCATTTCCTGAGGGAGACCACCATTTCGGAGGCGCGACATGCAGACCGAGACAGCCCGTGATCTCAGCAGCCGCGAGACCCACCGGCTGATCGCCAGCGACAAGGTCGAGAGCACTCCGGTCCGGCGGCCGAACGGCGACCGGATCGGCACCATCCAGCGGGTGATGATCGACAAGCGCACCGGCCGGGTCGGCTACGCGGTCATGACCTTCGGCGGCTTCCTCGGCATCGGCGAGGACTATTACGCCCTGCCGTGGTCGATGCTGACCTACAACGAGGCGCTCGACGCCTACGAGCTGGATGTCACCGAAGACCAGCTGCGCGGCGCCCCGGCGCATGACCGCGGCGAGCGCTTCGACTGGGATGACCGGCAATGGGCGCAGCAGGTGCACGACTACTACCGCGTGCCGCCCTACTGGATGTGAGACCTGAGCTCAGGCTGGGAGACTTGGGGCGGCTTTCGGGCCGCCTCTTTTTTGTCCGGTCAGAAGATCCACCAGAGCAGCACGGCGCCGAGGATGACGACCGCGAGCCCCATGGACAGGTGCAGCACCCAGCGCATATGGCCGCTGGTCTCGCCCTGGCGGGCCTCGGTCTTGTTGAGCGTCGGCGGTGGTCGGTCGTCCGGCATGTCGCCTCCTGGCTGCGATGGCCTCTGCAAGGCAACGGCGGCGGGGAAGGGCGGGTTCCGGGCTACGCCATCGGCGGGGGCGACGGATCGGGATTGGTCAGCGCCGTCAGCACATGGTCGCGCCAAGCGCCGCCGATGAAGAGGTAATCCTTGGCATAGCCTTCGCGGACGAAGCCCAGGCGCTGCAGCAGCGCGGCGCTGCGGGTGTTCTCCGGCAGGTGGTTGGCCATCAGCCGGTGCAGGCCCAGGGGACCGAAGGCATAGCGGATCGCCATCTCCAGCGCCTCGTGCATCAGCCCTTCGCCCTGCTGCGCGGCGCCGAGGTGATAGCCCAGCGTCGCCGCCTGGAAGGGGCCCCGCGACAGCATGTTCAGGTTCAACTGGCCGACGATGCCGTCCCCGGGCCGGTCGATCAGCCGCAGCACCAGTCGCACGGCGCGATCGTCCAGGAACAGGTCGACCGCCTCGGCGCCCCAGCGCCGCCAGTGCGGCTCGGTCCGCCAGGCGGTGCTGCGCGGCGGCATCCACGGGCCGAGATGGTCCCATTCCCGGTCGTGGAAGGCGGCGAGATCCGCGGCGTCCGCCGGTCCCGCCAGGGTCAGGAAGACCCTGGGGCCCAGCAGGCGCGGCGGGGCGCGGTGCGGCATCAGCGCTTCTGCGCGTCGATCAGGTCGACGAAGCGCTGGAACAGGTAGTGGCTGTCCTGGGGGCCCGGGCTGGCCTCGGGGTGGTACTGCACCGAGAACACCGGCCGGTCCTTCAACCGCAGCCCCTCGTTCGAGCCGTCGAACAGGCTGACATGGGTGATCTCGACGGTGTCCGGCAGGCTCTCGGCCATTACCTGGAAGCCGTGATTCTGGCTGGTGATCTCGACCTTGCCGGTGGTCAGGTCCTTGACCGGGTGGTTGGCGCCGCGGTGGCCGCGCGCCATCTTGCCGGTGCGGCCGCCCAGCGCCAGGGCCAGCATCTGGTGGCCGAGGCAGATGCCGAACATCGGCAGTCCGGTGTCCAGCAGCGCCTTGATCGTCGGCACGGCGTATGTGCCGGTCGCCGCGGGATCGCCCGGGCCGTTGGCCAGGAACACCCCGTCCGGCTTGTGGCTCAGCACGTCCTCGGCGGTCGCCGTCGCCGGCACCACCGTGACGTCGCAGCCGGTCGAGGCCAGGCAGCGCAGGATGTTGCGCTTGGCGCCGAAATCGATCGCCACGACCTTGCGCTTCGGGTTCTCCAGAGTGCCGTAGCCGCTGCCGTGCTCCCAGCGCGTCTGGTTCCAATGGTAGGTCTGGGTGCAGGACACGTCCTTCGCCAGGTCCATGCCCTCCAGCCCCGGCCAGGCCTGCGCCTCGGCCAGCGCCGCGCCGATGTCGAAGACACCGTCGGGGGCATGGATCACCACCCCGGTCGGGGCGCCGGCATCGCGGATGCGGCGGGTCAGGGCACGGGTGTCGACCCCGGCGATGCCGATCAGGCCGAAGGACTGCAGCCAGTCGTCGAAGTCGCGCACGGCGCGCCAGTTCGACGGCTCCGTGATGTCGTCGCGCAGCACCAGGCCGCGGGCCGCGGTGGTCCCGGTCTCGACATCCTCGGGGTTGGCGCCGACATTGCCGATATGCGGGAAGGTGAAGGTGACGATCTGCCCGGCATAGGACGGATCGGTCATGATCTCCTGATAGCCGGTCATCGAGGTGTTGAAGCAGACCTCGCCAATCGCCTTGCCGGTGGCGCCGATGCCTCGGCCCCAAAGCACCGTGCCGTCGGCGAGCACGAGCGCCGCAGTGGCGCCGGGAGGCGGAGCGGTGTGGGTCATGGCAACCTCGGAATGAATTTCCAGGCATAAAGCACGGACGACGGCGAGATTCCAGCCCCTGATGCCCGCGCTGGCGGAATGGCCGCCCCGTTCTCTTGCCTATGCCGGCGGAATGACCGACAGTCGCGCCGCTTCTGTCAGGAGGATCCGACCATGCTGCGCCCCCAGTTCACCGACGCGCTGAAGGAGGCGATGAAGGCCAAGGACGAGCGCACGCTCTCGACCGTGCGGATGATCATCGCCGCGCTCAAGACCAAGGACATCGACGCCCGCGCCAAGGGCAACACCGACGGCATCCCGGACGAGGAGATCCTGTCGATGCTGCAGACCATGGTGAAGCAGCGGCGCGAGAGCATCGCCCTGTACCAACAGGGCAACCGGCAGGATCTGGTCGACAAGGAGCAGGCCGAGATCGCGGTGATCGAGCGCTGGCTGCCGCAGGCGATGGACGAGGCCGAGACCGCGGCCGCCATCGGCGCGGTGATCCAGGATCTCGGCGCCGCCGGCATGAAGGACATGGGCAAGGTGATGGCCGAGCTGAAGACCCGCTACGCCGGCCGCATGGACTTCTCCAAGGTCTCGGCCGCGGTGAAGGCGCAGCTGGGCTGAACCATCCCGCTTTCAGGATCATTCAGGACGATTCCCACTTTGAATGTCATTCCCGCGAAAGCGGGAATCTCTTGCCGATCAATCCGTTGCAAGATCCCCGCTTTCGCGGGGATGACGGGTGGAGGAGTTCGGAAATGCTCCCGCTTCCGGGATTATTCACGCTAAGCTGAGACGCTTTCCCGCCCGCTAGAACCGTTGCATGTCCCTCCCTCCCGGTTTCCTCGAAGAGCTGCGCACCCGCCTCCAGGTGTCCGACGTGGTCGGCAAGCGGGTGCCGCTGCAGCGCAGCACCAAGGGCGAGTTCAAGGCCTGCTGCCCGTTCCACAAGGAGAAGACTCCGAGCTTCACGGTCAACGACCAGAAGGGCTTCTTCTACTGCTTCGGCTGCGGCGCCACCGGCGACGTCATCAGCTTCGTCATGCAGCACGACCGCCTGTCCTTCATGGAGGCGATCGAGACGCTGGCCTCCCAGGCCGGGATGGAGGTGCCGAAGGCGGCGCCGGAGGACCGGGCCAGGTTCGAGCGGCAGAAGACGCTGTACGACGTGGTCGAATCCGCCTGCGCCTTCTTCGAGGCCGAGCTGCGCGGCCCCGGCGGCCGGGCGGCGCGCGACTACCTGAAGGGCCGCGGCCTGGACGGCGAGACGGTGGCGCGCTTCCGCCTCGGCTTCGCCCCCGGCGACGGCGGCAAGCTGATCAAGCATCTGCGCGGCCAGGGCTTCCAGGATGCGATGGTGGAGGAGGTCGGGCTGGCCCGCCGGCCGGATGACGGGCGGGACCTCTACTCCTTCTTCCGCAACCGGGTGATCTTCCCGGTCGCCGACCGGCGCGGCCGCACCGTCGCCTTCGGCGGCCGGATCATGGAAGGCGACGGGCCGAAATACATCAACAGCCCGGACAACCCGCTGTTCCACAAGGGCAATCTCCTCTACGGCCTGTCCCGGGCGCGGCAGGCGGCGTCGCAGGGCCAGACCGTGATCGTCGCCGAAGGCTATATGGACGTGATCGCCCTTGTCCGGGCCGGCTTCGAGGCGGCGGTGGCGCCGCTGGGCACGGCCCTGACCGAGGAGCAGATCGGCGAGCTGTGGAAGATGGCGCCGGTGCCGGTGCTGTGCTTCGACGGCGACGAGGCCGGGCGGCGGGCCGCCTGGCGGGCGATGGACCGGATCCTGCCGCAGCTGAAGCCGGACCATTCCGCCCGCATCGCCTTCCTGCCGCAGGGCGAGGACCCGGACAGCCTGATCCGCGGCTCCGGCGGCGGCGCAGCGATGCAGGCAGTGCTTGACGGCGCCCTGCCGCTGGTCCGGGTGCTGTACGACCGCCAGACCACGATGCACCGGCTGGAGACGCCGGAGGGCCGGGCCGGGCTGCGCGCCGGGGTCGAGGCCCAGGCCCGCCGGATCGCCGACCCGGCGGTGCAGGGCCAGTATCTGGCCGATCTCAGGGCGCGGTTCGAGGAAGCCTATCCCTACCGGCCGAGGCGGCAGGGCGGCGGGGAGTGGCGGCCGGGCGGCAAGCCGCCGCAGCCGGCCGGACCCAAGCCGCAATCGATCCGCGACGAGCAGGACGACCGCCTGCCGTTCTGCGTGCTGCTGTGCCTTCTCGCCACGCATCCCGGGCTGGGTGAGGAGGTGGGCGAGGGCTTCGCCATGCTCGAGATTCCCGATTCGGAGCTCGATTCGCTGCGCCAGTCGCTGCTGGTGCGACTCGGCGATTCGCACGGCCGCGACTCGGGGCGCGACTCGGACGGACTTGATTCGCAGCCGGCGGCGCCCTACCTGACTGTTCCCGAAGCCGATGGATTGCCGCCGGCCTTGGTCGATCGCATTCGCAGGAAATGGCCCTTCACCCGGCCGGAGGCCCCTCTGGAGGAGGCGCGCGCCGGCTGGGCCATGGTCATGGGGCATCTTGAGCTCCGCGCGCTCCGGCGCGAATTCGCGGATGCCGCGCGCGACTTGGCGCGGCAGGGCACGGAGGCCGCGCTGGAACGCTGGCGCGGGCTGCGGCAGGAGATCGAGCGGCGGCAGGCGGCGCCGGGTGGGTTCTGACCCGGCCGGCCGGGATCGAATCGAGACCGCGGCGCGGTCGGGGCAGGCATGATTCGAGTCGTGCCCCTTCCTTGCGCGCGGAAGCTTAGGTAAGAGAGCCAACTTCGGGTCACTCCCGACGGCGGCGGGTGAAGGGGCACGGGTGCAGATGGCGACCAAGACAGCGGCAGCGGCGGAATCGGCCGAGACGCGCGAGGACAGCGCGGACGGCGCCTCGATGGACATCACCGTCCAGGCGGTGAAGAAGCTGATCGCCAAGGGCAAGGAGCGCGGCTACGTCACCATCGACGAGCTGAACGCCGCCCTGCCGCCGGATCTGACCTCGTCCGAGCAGATCGAGGACGTGACCTCGAACCTGTCCGAGATGGGCATCAACGTCGTCGAGAACGAGGAGTCCGACGACACCGCGGCCGCCGGCGGCGATGCCGATGGCGAGGGCCGCAACGCCGGCAACCTCGACGACGATGATGTCGGCCGCACCGACGACCCGGTGCGCATGTATCTGCGCGAGATGGGCTCGGTCGAGCTGCTGTCGCGCGAGGGCGAGATCGCCATCGCCAAGCGTATCGAGGCCGGCCGGGAGATGATGATCGGCGGCATCTGCGAGAGCCCGCTGACCATCCGGGCGATGATCGAGTGGCATTCCGCCCTGAAGGACGGGAAGATGCTGCTGCGCGACATCATCGATCTTGACGCCACCTACGGCGCCAGCCCGGAGGGCGAGGCCCTGGCCATGAGCGAGGGCGAGGCGGAAGCCGAGGAGGAGCCCGAGGCCGAGGCGGAGGGTGAAGGCGAGGCCGCGGCCGGTGGCGGCTCCGGCGAGGAGGACGATGGCGGCATCTCCCTCTCCGCCATGGAAGAGGCGCTCAAGCCGCAGGTGCTCGAGACCTTCGAGGCGATCGAGCAGACCTACCAGAAGATGCACAAGCTGCAGGAGCAGCGCCTGACCCACATCCAGAAGGGCGAGGCGATCTCCAAGCAGGCCGACGCGAAGTACGACAAGCTGAAGGAGGACATGGTCCGCCTGATGGAGGGCGTGCACCTCAACAATGTCCGGATCGAGCAGCTGGTCGAGCAGCTCTACGGCCAGAACCGCAAGCTGATGGGGCTGGAAGGCCAGCTCATGCGCCTGGTGGTCGAGGGCGGGGTCAGCCGCGAATCCTTCCTGCAGAACTATTTCGGCCATGAGCTCGACCCGAACTGGATCGAGCGGGTGCGCGGCCTGGACAAGAAGTGGGCCAAGTTCGCCGAGAAGAACGGCGCCGCGGCCCAGCGGGTGCGCGGCCAGATCAGCCAGATCTCGGACGAGGTCGGCCTGCCGATCCAGGAGTACCGCCGCATCGTCTCGACCGTGCAGAAGGGCGAGAAGGAGGCCGGGCGTGCCAAGAAGGAGATGGTCGAGGCCAATCTCCGCCTCGTGATCTCGATCGCCAAGAAGTACACCAACCGCGGGCTGCAGTTCCTGGACCTCATCCAGGAGGGCAACATCGGGCTGATGAAGGCGGTCGACAAGTTCGAGTACCGCCGCGGCTACAAGTTCTCGACCTACGCCACCTGGTGGATCCGGCAGGCGATCACCCGCTCGATCGCCGACCAGGCGCGGACCATCCGCATCCCGGTGCACATGATCGAGACGATCAACAAGCTGGTCCGCACCAGCCGGCAGATGCTGCACGAGATCGGCCGCGAGCCGACCCCCGAGGAGCTGGCCGAGCGCCTGCTGATGCCGCTGGAGAAGGTGCGCAAGGTCCTCAAGATCGCCAAGGAGCCGATCAGCCTCGAGACGCCGATCGGCGACGAGGAGGACAGCCATCTCGGCGACTTCATCGAGGACAAGAACGCGGTCCAGCCACTCGACGCCGCGATCCAGGCCAATCTGCGCGAGACCACCACGCGCGTCCTGGCCTCGCTGACGCCGCGCGAGGAACGGGTGCTGCGGATGCGCTTCGGCATCGGCATGAACACCGATCATACCCTCGAGGAGGTCGGCCAGCAGTTCTCGGTGACCCGCGAGCGTATCCGCCAGATCGAGGCGAAGGCGCTGCGCAAGCTGAAGCACCCCAGCCGCAGCCGCAAGCTGCGCAGCTTCCTCGACACTTGAACGGCGCTGGACTTCCGATCCTGAACGGGCAGCCTCCGGGCTGCCCGTTTTCGTTTGGGTCCGCGCCTGTCCCGCACCGTCATTGCGAGCGCAGCGAAGCAATCCAGGGGCGGCTCGCACCGGCTCCTGGATTGCTTCGTCGGCTGCGCCTCCTCGCAATGACGGTCCCCACTGGTCCAGCGTTGCTGTCTACGGAACTGCCATACTAGGATCGCAGCCGGTTTGAGAGCTTGTCCCCGGCGTCGATCGGCGCTACCGCGGGGATGACGAGATCAGGGAGAAGGCGCCGTCGATGCTGCTTCGCGAATATCCGCTGTCCGGTTGCCGGGGGCGCCGCGCATGACCTCATCCCCGCGGCGGCTCAACACGGCCGCGCTGGCCAACCTGCCGGCCTCGGTGGCGCGGCCGGGCTATGACCGCTCGGCGGTCGCCACCGGCATCGTCCATCTCGGCATCGGCGCCTTCCACCGGGCGCATCAGGCGGTCTGCACCGACGACGTGCTGGCGGCCGGCGACCTGCGTTGGGGCATCCTCGGCGCCAGCCTGCGCAGCCCGGACACGCGCGACGCGCTGGTGCCGCAGGACGGGCTCTACACCCTCTCGGTGCGCGACAGCGACGGCGAGGCGCTGCGCGTCATCGGCGCCGTCCGTGACGTGCTGGTGGCGCCGGAGAGCCCGGCGGCGCTGCTCGACGCGCTGTGCCGGCCCTCGGTCGCGATCGTCAGCCTGACCGTGACCGAGAAGGGCTATTGCCACGACCCGGCCACCGGCCGGCTGGACGAGAGCCACCCCGACATCGTCCACGACCTGGCGCATCCTCAGGCGCCGCGTTCGGCCATCGGCATCCTGGCCCGGGCGATCGCCCGCCGCCGGGCCGAGGGGCTGGCGCCCTTCACCCCCCTGTGCTGCGACAACCTGCCGGCCAATGGCCGCACGCTGCACCGCATCCTGTCGCGCTTCGCCACGCTGGTCTCGCCCGATCTCGGCGCCTATGTCGAGGGCGAGATCGCCTGCCCCGAGACCATGGTCGACCGCATCGTGCCGGCCACCACCGACGAGGATCGCGGCCGCATTGCCGCGGCGCTCGGGGCCGAGGATGCCTGGCCGATCGTCACCGAGCCGTTCCTGCAATGGGTGATCGAGGACCGCTTCCTGTCCGGACGCCCGGCCTGGGAGGCGGCGGGGGCGACGCTGGTGTCGGAGGTCGCGCCCTATGAGACGATGAAGCTGCGGCTGCTCAACGGCAGCCACTCCTCGCTGGCCTATCTCGGCTACCTCTCCGGCTGCGAGACGGTGGCGGCGGCGATGGCGGAGCCGGGCATCGCCGCCTTCGTCGAGGCGCTGATGGAAGATTCCACCCCGACCCTGACCTTGCCGCCCGGTGCCGATGTCGCGGGCTACCGGCGCTCGCTGATCGACCGCTTCCGCAACACGGCGCTGAAGCACCGCACTTGGCAGATCGCCATGGACGGAACGCAGAAGCTGCCGCAGCGGCTCTTGGGCACCGTGCGCGACCGGCTGGCGCGCG
>NZ_JANX01000220.1 GCF_000767795.1 Inquilinus limosus MP06
AGGGGGACGTCGTTTTGCTCTGTCGATAGCAAGCAACTCGATCCCAAGACGCTCAGCTCTTCCCTCCCTTGCCGCCGGTCATGCCCTGCCAGAAGGCGCGCTGCAGCGTCTCGAAGCCCTCGATGCTGGCCGGCAGCCAGGTCTTCAGCATCGCCTCCGGTTCCATCGCCGCCAGGTTGGCGCGCATCCGGTCCTCCAGGTCCTTCAGCAGCGCCTGCTGCATCGGGCCGACATCCGGCAGCCCGAAGAAGGCGCGCGCCTCCTCCGGCGTGCAGTCGATATCGATCGAAACCTTCATCGGGATCCTCCGGCGGTGTTGGCGGCGTTATCCTGGCAGGAGAGTATAGCGTCCGGCGCCAGCGCCATTACAGACCGGGATATCGACATGCCCAACCGCCTCGCCGAGGAGACGAGCCCCTATCTGCTGCAGCACGCCGACAATCCGGTGGACTGGCAGCCCTGGGGCACGGAGGCCTTCGCCCGCGCCCGGGCCGAGAACAAGCCGGTGCTGCTCTCGGTCGGCTATGCCGCCTGCCACTGGTGCCATGTCATGGCGCATGAAAGCTTCGAGGATCCTGCCACCGCCGCGGTGATGAACGAGCTATTCGTCTCGATCAAGGTCGACCGGGAGGAGCGGCCGGACGTCGATACCATCTACCAGTCGGCGCTGGCGATGCTGGGGCAGCAGGGCGGCTGGCCGCTGACGATGTTCCTGACCCCGGACGGCGCGCCGTTCTGGGGCGGCACCTATTTCCCGCCGACCAGCCGCTGGGGCCGGCCCGGCTTCACCGAGGTGCTGCGCGCCCTGTCCGCCGCCTATGCCACCGAGCCGGAGAAGGTCACCGGCAATGTCGCCGCCCTGGCCGATGCCTTGGCCAAGCAGTCCGAGAACCAGCCCGGCGCCGGGCTGAGCCTCGAGGTGCTCGACCAGGTGGCGAAGCAGCTGGCCGGGCAGTTCGACCCGGTCTGGGGCGGTCTGCGCGGCGCACCGAAATTCCCGCAGCCGGGGCTCATCGAGCTGCTGTGGCGCGGCTGGCGGCGGTCGCGGCATAGAAGCTCCGGGGGCCCCGAATGGCGCGACGCGGCGCTGCGGACCCTGACCGCGATGAGCCAGGGCGGCATCTATGACCATCTCGGCGGCGGCTTCGCCCGCTACTCCACCGACGAGGAGTGGCTGGCGCCGCATTTCGAGAAGATGCTGTACGACAACGCCCAGCTGGTCGGCCTGCTGACCCTGGCCTGGCAGGAAACCCGCGATCCTCTGTACGCCGCCCGGGTCGAGGAAACGGTCGCCTGGATCGAGCGCGAGATGATCGCCGAGGGCGGTGCCTTCGCCGCGACGCTGGACGCCGACAGCGAAGGCGAGGAGGGCCGCTTCTACGTCTGGAGCGAGGCCGAGATCGACGCCGTACTCGGCGGACGCTCGGCCGCGTTCAAGCGGGCATACGACGTCACGCCAGACGGCAATTGGGAAGGCAAGACGATCCTGAACCGCCGGCACGACCCGGCGCTGCGCGATGCCGAGACCGACGCGGCGCTGGCGCAGGACCGGGCCGTACTTCTCGCGCGCCGGGCTGTACGCGTACGGCCCGGCTGGGACGACAAGGTGCTGGCCGACTGGAACGGGCTGATGATCGCGGCATTGGCCCAGGCCGGCCAGGCCTTCGACCGGCCCGGCTGGATCGCCCTGGCCGAGACCGCCTTCGCCGCGGTGGTCCGGCAACTCGGGGACGGCGACCGCCTGGCCCATGCCTGGCGCCGCGGCAAAGCCACCGCGCCGGGGCTGCTGGAGGACTATGCCGACATGGCGGCAGCGGCGCTGGCGCTGCACGAGGCGACCGAAACCCCGGCCTATCTCGAGCATGCCAAGCTGTGGGCCGCGGTGCTCGACCGGCATTTCTGGGATGGCGGCCGCGGCGGCTACTTCCTGACCGCGGATGACGGCGAGGCGTTGATCGTGCGCACCAAGAGCGCGTACGACGCCGCGGTGCCGTCCGGCAACGGCACCATGCTCGGGGTGCTGACGCGGCTGCACCACCTGACCGGCGACCGGCTGTACGCCCTGCGCGCCGATTCCCTGATCGCCGCCTTCACCGGCGAGCTGCAGCGCAACTTCATCCCGCTGGCCACCTGGCTGAACCGGGCCGAGGACCGGATGGAGCCGCTGCAGATCGTGGTGATCGGGCCGAAGCACGATCCCGCCACCCGGGCGCTGCTGCGGGCGGTGCACGGCCGGTCGCTGCCCGGGCGGATGCTGCTGCGGCTGGATCCCGGCGCGGCGCTGCCGGAGGACCATCCCGCCGCCGGCAAGACGATGCTCGACGGGCGGCCGACCGCCTATCTCTGCCGCGGGCCGGTGTGCCAGGCTCCGGTCACCACCCCCGAGGCTTTGCTGGAGCTGATCGGAGCATGACCCGCGCCACGCGAAGCCGGCCGGTGCTGGAGCGGGCCACCGCGACCATCGACACCCCGGTCGGCCCGGTGCGGATCACCGTGGCCGGCGGGGTGGTGGCCGCCGTCGACCATGTCCAGGACCCGCCCGACGAGGTGCCGCCGAAGGACAAGCTGCTGCGCAAGGCGATCCGCCAGATCGAGGAGTATTTCGCCGGCAAGCGCCGCCGCTTCGACCTGCCGATGGCCCCTGCCGCCAGCCCGTTCCAGCAGCGGGTGCGGCAGGCGGTGATCGACATCCCCTATGGCGAGGCCGCGTCCTATGGCGGCGTGGCCCATATCCTGAACAGCGGCCCGCGCGCGGTCGGCCAGGCCTGCGGCCGCAACGACCTGGTGCTGCTGGTGCCCTGTCACCGCGTCATCGGCGCCGGCGGCACCCTCGGCGGCTATGGCAGCGCCTCCGGCCTGGAGCGCAAGCGCCGGCTGCTGGAGTTCGAGGGCTATCCGGGAAAATTTCCGTCGAATTGAACCAACCTGACGGCGCTGTCACAGAGGTTTTTCGCCCGCCGTGACAAGGCTGCCGGGCTCCGGTTATCGTCCACCCCGCTTGATACGATTGCCTCGTCCACCGCAACGCTCGAGGGAGAGCGACTCCATGGCGACAGTCACCGTCACCGCTGCCGATGGCGGCCGCTTCAACGCCTATCTCGCCCGGCCCGCCGCGGGCTCCGGGCCCGGCATCCTCGTCATCCAGGAGATCTTCGGCGTCAACGCGGTGATGCGCCAGATCTGCGACGACCTGGCGGCCCAGGGCTATGTCGCCCTCTGCCCCGACCTGTTCTGGCGGCAGGAGCCGGGCGTCGACATCACCGACAAGTCGCAGGCCGAATGGGACAAGGCCTTTGCCCTGTTCAACGGCTTCAACGAGACCGCCGGCGTCGAGGACCTGATCGCCTCGCTGGCCACGTTGCGCGACCTGCCGGAATGCACCGGCCGGGCCGGCGCGATCGGCTACTGCCTGGGCGGCCGCCTGGCCTTCCTGATGGCCACCCGCTCCGACGCCGACTGCGCCGTCAGCTATTATGGCGTCGGCATCGACAAGCTGCTGGGGGAAGCTCCCGCCATCACCCGGCCGCTGCTGCTGCACATCGCCGAGAAGGACCGGTTCGTGCCGCCCGAGGCCCAGGACCAGATCCGCGCCCGCATGGCGTCGCTGCCGACGGTCGCGGTGCACACCTATCCCGGCCTTGACCACGCCTTCGCCCGCGTCGGCGGCGAGCATTACGACGCGGCCGGCGCCACCCTGGCGAACGACCGCACCGCCGCCTTCCTGAAGACCCATCTCGGCTGAGGGAACCCCATGGTCCACGCCATCCGCATCCATGAGACCGGCGGCCCCGAGACGATGCGCTGGGAGCCGGTCGACGTGCCGGCGCCCGGCCCGGGCGAGATCCGGATCCGCCACACCGCCATCGGCCTGAACTACATCGACACCTATATCCGCGGCGGCCTCTACAAGTCGCAGCTGCCGCTGGTGCTGGGGCAGGAGGCGGCCGGCGAGGTCGTCGCGGTCGGCCCGGACGTGACCGGCTTCAAGCCGGGCGACCGCGTCGGCTACGGCAACGGCCCGACCGGCAGCTATGCCGAGGAGCGGGTGATCCCGGCCGAGAAGGTGGTGAAGATCCCGGACGGCGTCACCGACCGCACCGCGGCCGCGATCCTGCTGAAGGGGCTGACCGCCTGGTACCTGCTGCGCCGCACCTTCCCGGTGCAGCCGGGCCAGACCATCCTGTTCCACGCCGCCGCCGGCGGCGTCGGCCAGATCGCCGCGCAATGGGCCAAGCATCTCGGCGCCACCGTGATCGGCACCGCCGGCGGGCCGGAGAAGGTGGCGCTGGCCCGCGCCGCCGGTTGCGACCACGTGATCGACTATTCGACCGAGGATTTCGTGTCCCGCGTCCGCGCCATCACCGGGGGCAAGGGCGTGCCGGTGGTCTATGACGGCGTCGGCAAGACCACCTTCGACGGCTCGCTCGACTGCCTGTCGCCGCGCGGCATGATGGTGACCTTCGGCAACGCCTCCGGCCCCGTGGCGCCGATCAGCCCGCTGGTGCTGTCGCAGAAGGGGTCGCTGTTCCTGACCCGGCCGACCCTCGGCAGCTACATCGCCACAAGGCCGGAATACGAGGCTGCGGCGGCGGAGCTGTTCGACGTGGTCGCCAAGGGCGCGGTGAAGATCTCGATCGCCCAGACCTATCCGCTGCGCGAGGCCGCCCAGGCCCATCGCGACCTGGAAGCGCGGAAGACCACGGGATCGACGGTGCTGCTGCCCTAGCGCGCAAGCCCGTATCCGGAAAGACGCCAGGCTGAGGCCGGACGGCGATATCCGCCGCCCGGCCTTCTTTCTAGGCCGATCCGCCGTCTCCCGACGCGCCGCTTCCGTGACGCCGTTGCCGGCATTTTTCTCCTCCCCTCCCATATGGGCATGCCCAGCCGCGGTGAAGGCGGGATACAGCGGTCTGAGAGGCCGTCCCGTCCATCAGCCCAGGAGGCAAGCCCATGGCGATCATCAGCGGCACCGCGAATGGCGACGTCCTCGCCGGGGGTGACGAGAACGACAGGATCGACGGCCTGGGCGGCAGCGACGTCCTCCTCGGCAACGGCGGCGACGACACGCTCAACGGCGGCGACGGCAACGACGAGCTCTATGGCGGCGGCGGCAGCAACACCCTGAATGGCGGCGGCGGCGACGACGCGGTCACCGTCACCCGGACGTTCGGCGACCCGGCCAGCGTCGACATCGTCAATGGCGGGGCCGGGGCCGACACGCTCATCGTGGATTTCGCCGGCGCCGACAGCCCGCTGACCTTCTCCTTGAACGGAACGAGCGGCGATGGCTCGGTCAGGTCCTCGAGCTTCGAGACGCTGATCTACACCGGCGGCAGCGGCAACGACACCGTCACCAGCGCCGCCGGCAACGACCAGCTCTTCGGCTATGCCGGCAACGACACGCTGGCCGGGGCGGCCGGGACGGACCAGCTCGACGGCGGCGACGGCGACGACGTGCTCCGCGGCGGGTCTGGCGCCGACCAACTCGACGGCGACGCCGGCATCGATACCGCCAGCTACTTCACCAGCGCGGTCGGGGTGACGGTGAGCCTCTCCACGGGCAAGGGCGCGGGCGGCGAGGCCCAGGGCGACACCCTGGCTGGCATCGAGATTCTCTCCGGCAGCCAGGGCAACGACACCCTCCTGGGCCATGGCGGCGCCAACACCCTGCAGGGCTGGAACGGCAATGACGTGCTCACCGGCGCCGGCGGCAAGGACACGCTGACGGGTGGCGCCGGGGCGGACCGCTTCGTCTACGTCGGCATCGCCGACAGCGTGGTCGGGGCCAATGCCGACCGCATCACCGATTTCAGCCATGCCCAGGGCGACCGCATCGACCTGTCGGCGATCGACGCCGACTGGGGGACGGCCGGCAACCAGGCCTTCACCTTCATCGGCACGGGCCTCTACAGCCATCAGGCCGGGGAGCTGCGCTATGCCGTCAACGGCGCGGACACGACCATCGCCGGTGACGTCAACGGCGACGGCACCTCCGACTTCCACATCACCCTCTCCGGCCACCTCGGCCTGGTTGCCGCGGATTTCGTCCTCTAGGGCGCCGGGATCACGGATTTCGCCGAGCTCCGGGCCGGCGGCCGGCCCCTCAACACTCGACCGCATCGGAGAACAGACATGAGCCAGGGTCTCAAAACCGCAGCCGCCGGGCTGATCGCGACGCTCGTTCTCATGGTGCCGCCGGCAAAGGCGGCGCAGAGCCAATCGGCAACCGTCAACGGCGTGGCCGTCGACCGCGTGACGTGGCGGGGTTCCGATGGCGGGCTGCGCACCGTCTCGCTCAAGCGCCAGGGCAACGGCAACCCGGGCAATGGCGGCTATGCCGTCCAGATGACGTATCCCTATCTGAAGAACGGCGTCTCCACCACGATGACCGTCAATGCGAGCGATTCCGGGGACGGCTTCGGCTATTTCGTCGCGCATGAGCGCTACCGCACATTCTCCGACGGCACCTCCGCGCCGATCGCGAACAAGATCTTCGGTGCCGATGATTCGCCGCTGGGCCGCAGCTTCGCGGTCACGGGCCGGATCGTGCCGAGCACCAGGAACCGCGTCATCGTCGAGTACAAGACGGCCTATCCGAAATACGGCACGATCAGCCCGAACGGCATCGACCCCGACACCGGCGAGGACAGCCCGCCGCTCGGCACCAGCCGGACGCTGTTCAAGCGCTATGACCTGCCGGTCACGATCACCTGGTATTTCCAGGACGGGGCCAACTGGCCGCTGATCGTCACGCAGGTCAGCCTCGCGCCCGTGCCGGGCCCCGACCGGGTCAGCTTCGACCTGCGCGGCCCCTACGGCAAGCTGAACTTCGATGGCGGCAGCAACCCGATCCGCCAGGTGATGTGGGCCGACCGCTACCACTTCACCACGACCACCGACCCGCTGACGCGCAACGCCACCTGGACCTGGACCGGGGCCAACACGGCCGCGCGGTTCTCGGCCCTGCTGGCCGGCCAGTTCGAGATGGGCCTGTTCGAGCCGGCGCCCTATTCCATGTCCGCCCTGCGCGACGGCTATTCCGATGGACGCGGCAAGACCTCGGCGACGTATAACGGCGGCAATGGCTGCCCGTTCCAGCAGCAGAAGCTGCCCTGCGACTACGAATGGCCGTACCAGTCGTCGCAATACGAGCTGCCCTACGACAACCCCAACGGCACCACGGTGTCGGAAAAGATGGCCTGGGGCTCGACGCCCTATTACGGCACCAGCCTCGCGGCCGTGTTTGATGGCGTCCAGTCGGTGCCGTTCAACGGCTTCCCGCAAAGCAAAATCATCGAATACCGGGTCTGCCTGGTCCTGGGCCCGCGGACGGCCGGCGGCCTGACCAAGGCCATCGCCGCGCGCACACCCGGCGGCTACGACTGCGCCGTGAAGCCCTCCGGCTCCTGACGATCCGGATCGGCCCGGCGTCCTCGACCCGCCTGCGGCAGGCCGGGGTCAGGGCATCGGCGCCACCGGGACGGCATAGGCCCGCAGGAAGGTGTCCACGCCGCTTTCGAGGCCATGGCGCATCCGCTCCTCGCTCGGCACCTCGATGCCGAGCTCGAGCCGCATCTTCATATGGCCGAGGATCAGGGCGCCGAACTGCTCGGCCGCCAGCTCCGCATCCGGCACTGCCAGCACGCCGCGCTCGGTGGCGGCGGCGAAGAACCGGGCCAGATGCGCCTTGCCCTGGCCCGGGCCGGCCTCATACATCGCCCGGCCGAGCTCCGGAAATCGGGCCGCCTCCGCCACGACGCTGCGGTACACCTTGTTCACGTCGGGATGCAGGATGAAACGCAGCAGCGTGCCGCCGGCCTCCATCAGCGCGGCGCGCAGGTCGTCCGGCGGCGGCGACATCGCGGCCAGCCGCTCGAACACCCGGCAGGCGCTGGCGACGATCGCCGCGAACAGATCCTGCTTGCTGGCGAAATGGGCGTAGAGCGTGGCCTTGGACACGCCGGCCTCGCGTGCGATCGCGTCCATGCTGGCCGCCTCATAGCCCTGCTCCAGGAAAACGGCATAGGCCGCCTTCAGGATCTGGTCCGGCTTCCGGCTGGCGGCGGCTGGCGGTGGAAGCGTCTCGGGGAAGGGACAGGTCATCGGCACATGGAACAGGAGAAAATCGAGCTAAACTGAACCGTTCAGTTTCGTCTTGACAAGAGATAGGGCAAATCGCACCTTCCCGCAACAAGACTGAACGGTTCAGTTCACCGAGTCCTCCCATGCGCAAGCCCATCATCGTCGTCGCGGCCATGGCCGCCATCGCCGTCGCCGGCTATTTCGGCTACCGGTGGTGGACCGTCGACCGGTTCTTCGAGACCACCGACAACGCCTATGTGCGGAGCGACACCACCACGCTCAGCCCGCAGGTCGAAGGCGCGGTGACGGCGGTTCTGGTCACCGACAACCAGATGGTGAAGGCGGGCGATCCGCTGGTCCGGATCGATGACCGCGACTACCGCGCCCAGCTGGCCCAGGCGAAGGCGGAACTGTCGGCCCAGCAGGCGACCCTGGCGTCGATCGAGCAGCAGCTGGCGCTGCAGGATTCGATGATCGCCCAGGCCAAATCCAGCGTCGACCAGGCGGCCGCGACCCTGACCCAGACCGGCAACGACCTGGAGCGGGCGCGCCGGCTGTGGGAGACGCGCAACGGCAGCCAGCAGGCCTTCGAGACCGCGGGCACCGAGCACAAGCGCGCCGACGCCGCGCTGGCCAGCGCCCAGGCGGCGCTGACCAACCAGCAGGGCCAGACGGCGATCCTGCAGGCGTCCCAGCGTCAGGCCCAGGCCCAGATCGAGAAGCTGACCGCCGCGGTCGACCTGGCCCAGATCAGCCTCGACCGCACCGAGATCCGCGCCCCGGTCGACGGCGTCGTCGGCAACAAGGGGGTCGAGGTCGGCCAGTATGTCCGGCCCGGCACGCAGCTCCTGTCCGTCGTGCCGCTGCCCAAGGTCTATGTCGTCGCCAACTTCAAGGAGACGCAGCTGGCCGCGATGCGCGTCGGCCAGTCGGTGACGCTGTCGGTCGACGCCTTCCCGGGCCAGAGCCTGACCGGCAAGGTCGAGAGCTTCGCCCCGGCCAGCGGCGCCGAGTTCAGCCTGCTGCCGCCGGAGAACGCGACCGGCAACTTCACCAAGATCGTGCAGCGCGTGCCGGTGCGCATCGCGGTGCCGGCCGACAACCAGCTCAGCGGCCTGCTACGCCCCGGCCTGTCGGTCGGCGTCGCGGTCGAC
>NZ_JANX01000221.1 GCF_000767795.1 Inquilinus limosus MP06
ATTTTGTCGAGGCCTGGGCCAGCCCTCACCCGGTCTCGCTGCGCGAGCCCGACCTCTCCCGCGTCCGGCGGGAGAGGCAATCCGCGAAGACGCTCGACATCGTCAGTCCTGCCCGAACGCATCGCGTGATCGGGCATCAATTCATCCCGCTCTAATGCGACCAGAACAGGTCGAACCGGTCATCGTCCTGGGTGGACTGGCACAGCGTGGCGTGGATCGGCCGGGAGACGTGCGGGTCGCGGATCTGCACGTTGTAGGAGACGGGGCGGTCCTCCCGCCGGCAAGCCCAGGCGCCGCCGATCTCGTGGTCGTCACCGGAATAGACCAGCAGGTCAGGCGCCTTCGGGCTCTCCGCCGCATGCGGGTTCGGGACCAGCCGGATCCGATCCTGGAACAGCAGCGTCCGCACCGGCCCCTCGATGACGTCGTGGTTGCGGTACAGCGTGCCGATGCCGATCGTGGTCATGACGGGCCCTCAGTGACGGGACAGCGCGGCGAGCCGGCCCGGCCCGACAGGCATGATCTGCCGCGGACACCCGGCCGGTACGCCCAAGATGTCACAAAGGAACTCCATCCGCGGCCCAAGGTTCCAGTTGACAAAAGATGTCGAGATTTTTAGTAAATTTTCCATCCTCTCGAGACTTTCACAAACGATAACCATGCGGAATCGGGGCCGCCACCACCCCATCACTTGAGGCCAGAATCCGGCCTCAGAGAAAGGGGGGACCCCACCCCTTTTTCCGCAGGACATTCAATGGCATTCGAGACGAATCCTGGCCTAGCGCACCCCCGACGGCCGGACTAGGATCCTGTACGGGTCCCACCGTGGAAGATGCAGTCATGACGGCCGCCGATCAGACCTCACGTGCGCTGGTGATCGAAGACCAGGATCTGATGCGCCTGGCCCTGATCGGCGAGCTGAAGGCAGCCCTGCGGGACTGCATCGTCCAGGGCGCCGCGACCTGGGAGATCGCCGCCGGGCTGCTGCGCGAGCACAGCTTCGACTTGGTGATCATCGATCCCGGCCTGCCCGGCTTCGACCCGACCTCGCCGCAGCACCGGCTGGCCGTGGTCAAGGCGGTGATCGACGCCTCTCCCGACGCGCTGCACATCGTCGTCACCGGCTCGGACAGCGTCGAGGAGGGCGAGGCCTGCCGGATGCTGGGCGCCAACGCCTATGTCGGCAAGACCGGCCTCGACCGGGACACGCTCTCCAGCATCATCGACAAGATCTCGGACACGCGCTTCTCGCTGTCGCTGTCCGCGGTCAAGGCGGTGACCCCGGAATTCTACTATTCCGGGCTGACCCCGCGGGAGCAGGAGATCATCGACTTCATGCGCAGCCGGCCGAAGGGGGTCAAGCGCAAGGAGATCTACGAGAAGATGGGCGACCGCTTCGGCATCGACCCGTACACGGTCGAGAAGTACTACAAGCAGGCGCGCGCCAAGCTGCTGAAGAACGGGCTGTTCCCGAAAGGGGCCTGAGCATGAAAGTCCGGCGCGACCGCCCTCCCCGTCCCTCCAACCGGCACCGTCCACGGCCCGACTGATGTTCCGCGTCCTCCGCATGGCGATGTCCGCCACCGCCATGCTGGCCCTCGCCTGCAGCGCTTCCGCGGCCCCGGTGGGCTATGAGGACCCCCATATCCTCCGGATCGAAAGCTCCCCCGGCCAGGCGATCGCCACCTACACGCCGGACCAGATCAAGACCGCGTTCCCGCAGCGGGTGATCGAGACCGGGACGCCGTGGACCGAGGGCGGCGAGACGATCCGCTATCGCGGCCCGGACCTGAAGGCGGTTCTAGACCGCAGCGGCCTGGGCGATGCACGATCGATCGACGTCTTCGCCTATGATGATTTCATCACCGCCATCCGGATGGACGAGATCTCGCAATACCAGCCGATCCTGGCGATCGAGCGCGGCTGCACCGGCGCGGACCACAAGAGCGGCCGCTGCGCCGAGGGGCAGGAGTTCCGGCCGCTCGACCTGGCGGATTCCGGGCCCTATTCGATCATCTGGCCGCTCGACCAGCTGCCCAAATCCTACACGGCCGGGCGCAACGCGATCTGGGTCTGGTTCGTCGTCGCGCTGAGGCCCGGGCAGTGATCAGGGTCCCGTCCCTCAGGGGGCTGCGCCGCTGGCTGGACGTCGTGCCCTATGTCGGGCTGGTCGTGGCCATCCTGCTGGGCTCCTGGTCGTTCATGCGGTCCGAGCATTACCGGGAGGAGACCGACATCCTCCTGATGCAGTCCTACGAGGTGCAGTGGCGGGGCTCGCAGATCCGGGAGCGGCTGGCCAACATCGTCGGGCTGCTGCGCCTGTCGATGGCGACGCGGGAGCGGCAGCCCCAGCTGTCGCAGGAGGTCGGGCTGCTGCAGTTCAACATGGTGGCGCTGCGCAACCTGCAATATATCGACCATTTCCTGGATCCGCAGGACTTCGCCCGGCTGGACAGCAGCATCCAGACCATCAAGACGCGGATCCTGCCCAATCTGGGCGCGGCGGAGAACGACCAGGAGACGCTGGATTTCCTGACCGACATCCAGCAGGACATGTTCCAGGTCTCCGGCACCACCGGGGCGCACAGCCGCACGCTGAACGAGACGGCGCACATCGCCGAGAACGCGCTGCGCAACATGGCGATCTTCGTGCTGGCGCTGGCGGCGGTGATCGTGGTCGGGGTCATCATCCACCAGCAGTCGATCATGGCGCGGCGCAAGGACCAGCAGATCCGCTCCTTCGCCTCGCTGTTCGCGCACATGACCCGGTCGCGGGTCGCGGCGCTGGCGCTGTTCATCAAGAGCCTGCGCGACGGCCAGGCGCCGGATCCGGAGCTGGTCGCCGCCGCCTCGCGCGCCGCGACGGAGCTGGACGGCATCAACAACGGCCTGCTGAAGATCGCCTATTCGGCCAAGCCGAGCCGGAACGTGGCGCTGCAGAGCATCCTCGACGCCCTGTCGCAGGACCATGGCGGCCGGATCCAGTTCGACGTGCCGGAGGAGGCAAGGGGCGCGCTGGTGGCCTCGCCGCAGTTCCACCTGATCCTGGACGAGCTGATCCGCAACGCCGAGCACGCCGTGGCCGCGGCCGGGAAGCCGGACTCCCGCGTCGTCCTGCGCGCCCGCCTGACCCGGCGCTTCCCCTTCGGGCGGCGGCTGGTGCTGGAGGTGATCGACAACGGCCTCGGCATGTCGGCCGCGGTGCGCGCCAAGGCGACCGAGCCGTTCTTCTCGATGCGGGCCGGCAGCCATGTCGGGCTCGGCCTGACCGGCTGCGCCGAGATGGTCAAGGCCCTCGGCGGCCGCTTCCGCATCGAATCCGCGGAAGGTCGCGGCACCTCGGTGCGGATCCTCTACCCCCTGCCGCGCAGGGACGGGCCGGATCAGCGCGCCGCGGCCTGACGCCTCAACGCGCGGCCTGACGCTGCCATTCCTCCTCGAGCATGGCGAAGATCAGCTCGTCGCCCCAGACACCGTTGAAGCGGTCATTCTGGATCAGATGCGCCTCCTGCCGCATGCCGAGCCGCCGGAGGACGCCGATCGAGCCGGTGTTCAGCGCATCGCAGCGGGCGAAGATGCGATGGAAGCCGAAGCGGCCGAAGCCGAGGCCCAGCACCGCCCGCGCCGCCTCGGTGGCGTAGCCGCGCCCGCCGGCCTCCGGCGCGAAGGTATAGCCGATCTCGGCCTGCCGGGCCTCGCGGCTGACCCATTTCAGCACCACGTCGCCGAGCAGGGCGCGGGTGTCGCGGCCTTCCACCGCCAGCACCAGTTCGTCGCCCTCGCCCTCGAACTTCAGCGCGCCGAACCGCTCCAGCGCCGCCCGCGACTGCTCCGGCGTGCGGGGGTTCCGGTACAGGTAGCGGGCGACCTCGGGCAGGCGGTGATAGCCGTGAAAGGCCTCGAAATCCTCCGGCACGAAGCGGCGGAGGATCAGCCTCTCGGTCTCGACCGGCACGATCGGATCCGGCATGCGGCGTTCCTGGGTGAGTCGGCGGAAGTGATCCGTCGTACAACCGGCGCGGCGGATCGCTCAATGATTCCCGTCACTCACGCGGTCAGCGCCCGGCAGTCGGCGGCGGCCCAGCCGACGGTCACGGCCTCGCCCGCCGCCAGGGCCGGGCGGCCGTCGGCGTTCGGCAGCTTCAGCACGAAGTCGTCGCGGCCCAGCAGCGACAGCCGGGCGCGGGTGTGGTCGCCATGGAAGATCAGCTCCTCGATCCGGGCCGGGAAGCGGTTCGGCCCGGCCTCGGCGCCGGGCGACAGACGCACCCGCTCCGGCCGGATCGACAGGGTGGCGCGGGCCCCCTGCCCGGCCGCCCCGACCGGTGTCGCCAGCACCGAGAAGCCGCCGTCAACCGCGACCGTACACTGCCCGCCCGCCAGGGTTTCCACCGTCCCGGCCAGCTTGTTGTTCTCGCCGATGAACTGGGCGACGAAGGCGGTCTCCGGCCGGTCGTACAGGTCGTCCGGCGCCGCCAGCTGGTCGATCGCGCCCTCATGGAACACGGCGATGCGGTCCGACATGGTCAGCGCCTCGCCCTGGTCATGGGTGACATAGACCACGGTGACGCCGAGCGAGCGGTGCAGATGCTTGATCTCGAGCTGCATGTGCTCGCGCAGCTGCTTGTCGAGCGCGCCCAGCGGCTCGTCCATCAGCACCAACCGCGGCTCGAACACCAGGGCGCGGGCCAGGGCCACGCGCTGCTGCTGCCCGCCCGAGAGCTGGGCCGGCCGGCGGCCGCCGAAGCCGGCCAGCTTGACCATGTCGAGCGCGCGCTCGACCCGCTTCTCGGCGTCGGCGCCGCCGATGCCGCGGACCTTGAGCGGGAAGGCCACGTTCTCGCGCACCGTCATGTGCGGGAACAGCGCGTAGTTCTGGAACACCATGCCGATATCGCGGCGCCAGGGCGGCAGCGCGTCGATCGCCTTGCCCTCCAGCAGGATGCGGCCCCGCGTGGGAGTCTCGAACCCGGCCAGCATCATCAGCGTCGTGGTCTTGCCCGAGCCGGAGGGGCCGAGCAGGGTCAGGAACTCGCCCTGCCGGATGGCGAGGTCCAGCCCCCGCACCACCAGCGTCTCGCCGTCATAGGTCTTGGCCACGTCGACGAAATCGACGAAGGCCCCCGTTTCCCTGTCCGCCATGCCGTCCCTGTTCTTCCTTGTTCTACGCTTCACCCACACCTGTCATTGCCGGGCTTGACCCGGCAATCCAGAAAATGTCGACAGTCTCTGGATGCCCGGGTCAAGCCCGGGCATGACAATAAGAGGGAATCCCGGCCGGTACCGTGGCCCTATTCCGCCAGCGCCTGCTCCAGATCGGCAATCAAGTCCTCGACCGCCTCGATGCCGATCGACAGGCGCAGCAGGTCGTCGGGCACCGTGCCGTCCTCCTTCTCGATCGTGGCGCGATGCTCGATCAGGCTCTCGACCCCGCCCAGCGAGGTGGCGCGGATGAAGATGCCGACGCGAGAGATGGCGCGCAGCGCCGCCTCGCGCCCACCGGCCAGGCGCAGCGACAGCATGCCGCCGAAGCCGCCCTCCATCTGCCGCGCCGCGATCGCATGGCCGGGGAAGCTCGGCAGGCCGGGGTAGCAGACCTGGGCCACCGCCGGATGGCCGTCGAAGCGCTCGGCGATGCGCTGGGCGCTGACGCTGGCGGCACGCACCCGCACGAACAGGGTGCGCATGCCGCGCAGCAGCAGCCAGGCCTCGAACGGCCCCAGCACCGGCCCGGCCAGGAAGCGGATGCGGCCGATGCGCTGCCACAGCGGGCTGTCCGCCGCCGTCACCACCGCGCCGGCGACCACGTCGGAGTGGCCGTTCAGGTACTTGGTGGCGGAGTGCACGACGAGGTCGGCGCCATGGGCGATCGGCCGGCACAGGGCCGGCGAGGCCGAAGTGTTGTCGACCGCCAGCAGCGCCCCGGCCGCATGGGCGATGGCGGCGGCGGCGGCGATGTCGGTGATCGACCAGACCGGGTTGGCCGGGGTCTCGACATAGACCAGCTTCGTCACCCCCGGCCGGATCGCGGCGCGCAGGGCGTCGAGATCGCCGGTGTCGACCAGGTCGCAGGCCAGGCCCCAGGGGATCAGCAGCTCGCGCAGCAGCTTGCCGGTGCCGAAATACATGTCGCGCGAGCAGACGACGTGGTCGCCCGGCGCCAGCGCCTGGAACAGCGCCGTGATCGCCGCCATGCCGGAGGCGAACAGCATCGCCCCGCTGCCGCCCTCCAGCCGCGCCAGCAGCGCCTCGGCCTGCAGATAGGTCGGGTTGTCGTCGCGGCTGTAGCCGCGGCCGCCGACCTGGGCATAGGCGGCGTCGCGGGCATAGGTCGAGGACGGGTGGATCGGCGGCACGATCGCGCCGGTGCCGCCGCAGAGATAGCCGTCGAGGCGGGCGGCGAGGGTTTCGGGGCGGCAGGGCGGCCGATCGACCATGGGAACTCCGAAGTGCCTTCCGGGTGTAACGCCCCTGACGCGGCCCTGCAATCCGTGGCAACGTGGCCGAGAGGAGACGGGAGCTTGTCGATGGCGTTCGATAACGGGTTCGGGATCGATCTGGGGCTGGCGCCCGGGATGTGGGTGCGGCACCCCGATCAGCCCGACTGGGGCCCCGGCCAGGTGCAGTCGGTGATCGGCAGCCGGATCACGGTGAATTTCGAGAACCGCGGCAAGGTGCTGATCGACGGCTCGGTGATCGGGCTGGAGCCGGCGGAGGAGGGATAGAAGCAGGCCGTCCCCCTTTGTCATTGCCGGGCTTGACCCGGCAATCCAGGGGCCACGGAGAGCCGCTCTGGCCGCCCCTGGATCCTCGGGTCAAGCCCGAGGATGACAGTGAGGGGCGGGCCACCCATAATACAACCACCAGCCGTTCAATCTCACCACGTCGCCTGACGCTTCGTGGATTTTCCGCTGGCGCCCGTTTTACGCTTCGCTATGATGGAAGCCCTTTATTTACATTAAACACGAGCAAAATCGATGCGCGTCGAGCTTCGCGGGATCGAGAAGCGGTTTCAGGAGTTCACCGCGCTGTCGGGAATCGGCCTCGACATCGAGGCCGGGCATCTCTGCGCCCTGCTCGGCCCCTCCGGCTCGGGCAAGACGACCCTGCTGCGCATCATCGCCGGGCTGGAGCATGCCGATGCCGGGTCCCTGCGGATCGGCGGCACCGACATGTCGGCGGTCGATGTCCGCGACCGCCAGGTCGGCTTCGTGTTCCAGCACTACGCCCTGTTCCGGCATATGAGCGTGCTGGACAATATCGGCTTCGGCCTGAAGGTGCGGCCGCGCCAGACCCGGCCGGAGGCCGAGGCGATCCGCGCCCGGGCCAGGGAGCTGCTGGCCCTGGTGCAGCTGGAGACGTTCGGCGACCGCTATCCCGACCAGCTGTCCGGCGGCCAGCGCCAGCGCGTGGCCCTGGCCCGGGCCCTGGCGATCGAGCCGCGCATCCTGCTGCTGGACGAGCCCTTCGGCGCGCTCGACGCCCGGGTTCGCAAGGATCTGCGCCGCTGGCTGCGCGAGCTGCACCAGACGCTGAAGCTGACCACCGTCTTCGTCACCCACGACCAGGAGGAGGCGCTGGAGCTGGCCGACCAGGTGGTGGTGATGGATCACGGCCGGGTCGAGCAGATCGGCAGCCCGGCCGAGGTGTATGAGCGGCCGGCGACGCCCTTCGTCTACGAGTTCCTGGGCCAGGCGGTGCGCCTGCCCTGCCGCATCGGCCCCGACCGCGTCGATGTCGAGGGCGCGGTGCTGCCGCGGCCGGCAGGCTATGCCGGGCCGGATGGCGCCGGCGAGATCTTCGTCCGCCCGCACGACCTGCTGCCGCAGGATGCCCGCGCCGACGCCTTCCCGATCGCCATCCGCAGCGTCAACGTCGTCGGCCCGCTGGTGCGGGTCGAGGCGGTGACCCAGCACGGCGCGATCCCGCTCGACCTGGAATGGCACCGGCGCCAGCTCGCCGCCCGCCTGCCCGCCGCCGGCGAGACGCTGCAGGTCGGCGCCGCGCAGTTCGGCCTGTTTCCGGCACGCGCCGCCTGAGCATTCCTCCAAGGAGATTTCTATGAAGCGTTCCTTCCTGGCGCTGGCCGTCGCGGCCGGCCTGTTCTGCGGTGCGGCCGGGACCCAGGTGCAGGCCCAGACCACCATCCTCAACGCCTCCTTCGATGTCGGGCGCGAGCTCTATGCCGACATCAACCCGGCCTTCCAGACCTACTGGAAGGGCAAGTCCGGCCAGGAAGTGACGGTCGAGCAGTCGCATGCCGGCACCTCGAAGCAGGCGCGGTCGATCCTGGAAGGCCTGCAGGCCGATGTCGTCACCTTCAACCAGGCGACCGACATCGCGGCGCTGGAGAAGGGCGGCGCGGTCAAGCCGGGCTGGCAGGCCGCCTTCCCGAACGGCGCCTCGCCCTACTACTCCTTCCCCGCCTTCCTGGTGCGCAAGGGCAACCCGAAGGGCATCAAGGACTGGGGCGACCTGGCGCGCGACGACGTGCAGGCGGTGTTCCCCAACCCGAAGACCTCCGGCAATGCCCGCTACACCTACCTCGCCGCCTATGCCTGGGCGCTGAAGGCCAATGGCGGCGACCAGGCCAAGGCGCAGGATTTCGTCAAGACCGTGCTGTCGCATGTGCCCGTCTTCGACACCGGCGGGCGCGGCGCCACCACCACCTTCGTCGAGCGCGAGACCGGCGACGTGCTGATCACCTTCGAGGCCGAGACCCGCGGCATCCAGAAGGAATATGGCGACCGGGGCTTCGAGGTGGTGGTGCCGCCGAGCAGCCTGAAGGCCGATTTCCCGGTGGCGGTGGTCGACAAGGTCGCCGCCGCCCGCGGCACGGCCGAGCTGGCCAAGGGTTATCTCGACTTCCTGTACCAGCCGGCGGCGCAGGAGATCCTGGCCGAGCATTTCTACCGCCCGACCCTGGCCGAGGTCGCGGCCAAGCACGCCGACCAGTTCCCGGCGATCACGCTGGCGACGGTCGACGAGGTGTTCGGCGGCTGGGACAAGGTGAATGCCGAGCATTTCGCCTCCGGCGGCATCCTCGACACCGTGTTCGTGAACCAGTGAGCCGGGTTGAGATGGCGGCCCCCCTTCCGTTGCTCCTTCCGAGTCCCCCCTCCCCTTGCGGGAGGGGGTTAGGGGGAGGGGGTTCTCTCGGCTTTCTCCGGCCCTGGATGACGACAACCGGGTTGGCTGACCGGTCCCACCTC
>NZ_JANX01000222.1 GCF_000767795.1 Inquilinus limosus MP06
GATGGTCTGGCCGGTCGCGGCGCGCGTCTCGGCGATCACCCGCAGCGTGGCCTCGTCGTCCAGCCGGTGGCTGGCGAACAGCTCGGCCGCGGCGCGGTGCATCTCCGGCGTCACGGCGAAGCGGCCGGTGCCGCGGAACTCCGCCATCAGCGCGCTCAGCCGGTCGGCGTCGCGGCCGCACAGCTCGAACAGCAGCCGCTCGAAGTTCGACGAGATCTGGATGTCCATCGACGGGCTCAGCGTCGGCACCACCCCGTCCATCTTCATCTCGCCCGACTTGAAGAAGCGGTCGAGGATGTCGTTGCGGTTCGACCCGACCACCAGCTTCGCGATCGGCAGGCCCATCCTGCGGGCGGCATAGGCGGCGAAGACATTGCCGAAATTGCCGGTCGGAACGGCGAAGGCCACCGGCCGGTCGGGCGCGCCCAGCGCCAGCGCCGCGGCGGCGTAGTAGACGATCTGGGCCATGATCCGGGCCCAGTTGATCGAGTTCACCGCCGACAGGTGCATCTCGTCGCGGAACGGGGCGTCGGCGAACATCGCCTTCACCAGGTCCTGGCAGTCGTCGAAGCTGCCCTTCAGCGCGACGTTGCGGACATTGGGCGACTTGACCGTCGTCATCTGCCGGCGCTGCACCTCGGAGGTGCGGCCCTCGGGGTGCAGGATGACGATGTCGATGGCGGCGCGGTCGCGGCAGGCCTCGATCGCGGCGGAGCCGGTGTCGCCCGAGGTGGCGCCGACGATCATCACCCGCTCGCCGCGTTTCGTCAGGACATGGTCGAACAGCCGGCCCAGCAGCTGCAGGGCATAGTCCTTGAAGGCGATGGTCGGGCCGTGGAACAGCTCCATCAGCCACAGGTCGTGGTCGATCTGGACCAGCGGCGCGGCGGCCGGGTGGTCGAAGCCGGCATAGGTCTCGGCCGCCAGCGCCGCCAGCTCCGCCCGGGTCAGCGACCCTTCGACGAAGGGCAGCATCACCTCGGTCGCCAGCTCGGCATAGGGCAGGCCGCGCAGGCGGCGCCATTCATCGGCGGTGCGGGTGGGCCAGGTCTCGGGCAGGTACAGCCCGCCGTCGCGGGCCAGGCCGGCCAGAAGCACGTCGTCGAAGGCAAGGGCGGGGGCGTGACCCCGGGTGCTGATATAGCGCACCGCGGCATTCTCCAGGACAGAAGCGGCGTACCCTAGAGCGCGATCGGTGCTGAGGGAAGCGGATCCGCGTCCCTGCCGCCCTGAATCGCGCCCGCACGCTCGCACCGGCTGGATTCAGCCATGAAACGCGGCCGCAGGCGACCCCTTTCGCCGCCGGGGCGCTGCGGCCGATCCGCCGGACGGCACGCCGATGGCACGGCGGTTGCTTCTTCCGGTGCGGCAAGAGGGGATGAGGATTGGAATCCGATGCTGTCGGGCGGCCGGGATCGGCGATGACGCGTGCAACTGCCCAGCAAACGGGCGGCGGCGATGCCGCATCGCAGCATAGCAACAGCCTCGACCCGGAGCGAAAGTCGGGCAATCATCCCCACGGGGAGGCAATCAAACCGCGTCGGGCGGGAGCAGCACATCGTGGCCGCGCCCGGCCGCGCCCTCGAACCCCATGGACCTGGCCGGATGGCGCGAGCCGACCGGTTTCCTGCAACCAAGATCCAGACGAGGCACCGATGGCGGATGTGAGACAGCGAGGCAGATCCCGGGCCCAGGCCATGCCCGCGCCCTGGCGTTGGGCGGCGATGGGATTGCTGGTGGGGGCCGCCCTCCTGGCGACCGCGGCGGCGGCGCGGGCGGAGAACACCTTCCGCTTCGCCTTCCAGGGCAACCTGAACACGCTCGACAGCTACCAGTACAACGAGACCTTCACCACCGCGACGATGAGCAACGTCTATGAGGGGCTCACCAGGCGCGACAAGGAGATGAAGATCGTCCCGGGCCTGGCCACCGGCTGGGAGGTGACGGATGACGGTCTGAAATGGCGCATCCATCTGCGCCCGGACGTGAAGTTCCAGAACGGCGACCCGTTCACCGCCGACGACGTGCTGTACTCGCTCGACCGGCTCCGGGCCCCGGGCTCGGACATCAAGGGCCGGGTGCCGTCCGACATGAAGGCGGTGAAGGTCGACGACGTCACGGTCGACTTCATCCTGACCAAGCCCAACCCGCTCCTGAACGCGACCTGGGATTCCTGGCCGATCTTCGACAAGAAGTGGTCGGAGGCGAACAACGCCCTGATGCCGTCCTCCACGGCCGACAAGAACCCCGGCTACGCCGTGCTGCACGCCAACGGCACCGGCCCGTTCATGGTCGAGAGCCATGAGATCGGGGTGAAGACGGTGTTCGTGCGCAACCCGAACTGGTGGGGCAAGCCCGAGGGCAACATCGACCGGGTCGAGTTCACGCCGATCGCGTCCTCGGCCACCCGCGTCGCCGCCCTCCTGTCCGGCCAGGTCGACTGGGTCGACCCGGTGCCGGTGCAGGACCAGGACCGCGTCTCCGGCAACGCCGACACCGCGCTGCTGACCGCGCCGGAGCTGCGCACCATCTTCCTCGGCCTCGACCAGGACCGCGACGAGCTGCTGTACTCCACGGTCAAGGGCAAGAACCCGTTCAAGGACAAGCGGGTGCGGCTGGCCTTCTACCAGGCGATCAACGAGGACGCGATCACCCAGCGCATCATGCGCGGCCAGGCGACGCCGACGGCGCTGATGATCTCGCCGGCCCTGTTCGACCGGGCCGGCGAGTTCAAGCGCCACCCCTATGATCCGGAAGCGTCGAAGAAGCTGCTGGCCGAGGCGGGATATCCGGACGGCTTCGGCGTCACGCTGGACTGCCCGAACGACCGCTACGTCAATGACGAGGCGATCTGCCAGGCAGTGGTGTCGATGCTGGCCCGGGTCGGGATCAAAGTGACGCTGAACGCCCAGCCGCGCGCCAAGCACTTCACCCAGATCGGCGAGCCGGGCGGCCACAGCACCAGCTTCTACATGCTGGGCTGGACCCCGGACGGCTACGATTCGCTCAGCGTCTTCAACAATCTGGTGCGCTGCCGGTCGCCGGGCGTCGGCATCTCGAACAATGGCGGCTACTGCAACCCCAAGGTCGACGCCCTGGTCGACGCCTTCTCGGTCGAGGGCGACAAGGCCAAGCGCGACGAGCTGATCGCCCAGGCCTACGACATCCTCCTGAACCAGGATGTCGGCTACCTGCCGCTGCACCAGCAGGCGCTGTCCTGGGGCGTGTCGAAGAAGTTCACCGTGGTCCAGCGGCCGGACAACTGGCTGATCTTCGACTGGATCAAGAAGAACTAGTCCCGACCCGCCGGGCGGCGGCCCCCGGGGGCACCGCCCGTCCTTTTCCTCGGCACAACGGCAGCGGGGTAGGATGCTGGCTTTCATCCTGACGCGCGTGGCGCAGGCGATCCTGGTGATGCTGGTGGTGGCCCTCCTGGCCTTCACCATGTTCCGCTTCGTCGGCGACCCGATCAACCAGATGGTCGGGCAGGAGACCACGGAGGCGGAGCGCGAGGCGCTGCGCGAGAGCCTGGGGCTGAACGATCCCGTGATCGTCCAGTTCGCCCGCTATGTCGGCCATGCCGCGCGGTTCGACTTCGGCAACTCCTACCAGTTCAAGCAGCCGGTCTCGGACCTGATCGGCGAGCGCGCGCCGGCGACGCTGGAGCTGTCGCTGACCTCGGCCCTGCTGGCGCTCCTGATCGGCATGCCGATGGGCGTGTTCACCGGCCTCTACCCGCAGCGCTGGATCTCGCGCCTGTTCCTCGGCGCCTCGCTGGTCGGGGTGTCGCTGCCGACCTTCCTGATCGGCATCCTCCTGATCTTCATCTTCTCGGTCGAGCTCGGCTGGCTGCCCTCCTTCGGCCGCGGCGACGTGGTGCGGCTGGGCTGGTGGAGCACCGGGTTCCTGACCCTGTCCGGCCTGCGCTCGCTGATCTTGCCGGCGATCACGCTCGGCCTGTTCCAGATGACCCTGATCATGCGGCTGGTGCGCGGCGAGATGCTGGAGGTGATGCGCACCGACTTCATCCGCTTCGCCCGCGCCCGCGGCCTGACCGACCGGGCGATCCATTTCGGCCATGCTCTGAAGAACACGCTGATTCCGGTCATCACCATCACCGGGCTGCAGCTCGGCTCGATCATCGCCTTCGCCATCATCACCGAGCAGGTGTTCCAGTGGCCGGGCATGGGCCTGCTGTTCATCCAGGCGGTGGCCAATGTCGACATCCCGATCATGGCCGCCTACCTGCTGCTCAGCGCCTTCATCTTCGTTACCATCAACCTGGTGGTCGACATCCTCTATGCCGCGGTCGATCCGCGCATCCGCGTGGGGGCGTGATCCGATGCGACGCCTGCTCGACAGCGACCTCGCCTGGCGCTTCCGCCGCTCGCCGATCGCCATCCTGGCCCTGCTGGTCACCCTCCTGATGCTGGCGGGGGCGGTGCTGGCGCCGCTGATCGCGCCGCAGGACCCGTTCGACCCTGCCAATCTCGACCTGATGAACTCGCTGATCCCACCGGCCTTCGAGGCGCAGGGCGACCCGCAATTCCTGCTCGGCACCGACGACCAGGGGCGCGACCTGTTCTCGGCCATCCTCTACGGCACGCGGATCTCGCTCTTCGTCGGCTTCGCCGGCGTGGCGTTGGCGATGCTGATCGGCGTCACCCTCGGCCTCGTCGCCGGCTATCGCGGCGGCTGGGTCGGGGCGGTGATCATGCGCGTCGCCGACGTCCAGTTGACCTTCCCGGCGATCCTGATCGCGCTGCTGATCAACGGCATCGCCCTGGCGCTGGTCGGCAAGGGCGGCGGCACCGACCTGCAGATCGGCGTCATCGTCGTCGCCATCGGCTTGTCCTATTGGGTGCAGTACGCCCGCACCGTGCGCGGTTCCACCCTGGTCGAATCGAAGAAGGAATACGTCCAGGCCGCCCGGCTGATCGGCCTGTCGGACTGGACCATCATGTTCCGCCACGTGCTGCCGAACGTGACCGGGCCGGTGCTGGTGATCGCCACCATCAACCTGGCGCTGGCGATCATCACCGAGGCGACGCTGTCCTTCCTCGGCGTCGGGGTGCCGTCGACCTCGCCCTCGCTGGGCACGCTGATCAACATCGGCAACCGCTTCCTGTTCTCCGGCGAGTGGTGGATCACGATCTTCCCCGGCGTCGCCCTGGCGGTGCTGGCGCTGTCGGTCAACCTGCTGGGCGACTGGCTGCGCGACGCCCTCAACCCGAAGCTGAGGTGAGGGGCATGGCCGACATGACGCTCAGCGTCCGCGACCTCAAGGTCCAGTTCCGCAACCGCCGCGGCCTGCTGACCGCGATCGACGGCGTGTCCTTCGATATCGCCCCCGGCGAGGTGCTGGGCGTGGTCGGCGAATCCGGCGCCGGCAAGTCGATCACCGGCACCGCCGTGATCGGGCTGATCGATCCGCCTGGCCGCATCGCCGGCGGCGAGATCCGGCTCAAGGGCGAGCGCATCGACAATCTCAGGCCCGAGGCGATGCGGCGGATCCGCGGCCGGCGCATCGGCATGATCTTCCAGGACCCGCTGACCAGCCTGAACCCGCTCTACACCGTCGGCCGGCAGTTGACCGAGACCATCACCACCCATCTGCCGCTGGGCCGCGACGCGGCGCGGCGCAAGGCCATCGCGCTGCTGGAGGAGGTCGGCATCCCGGCGGCGGCGGCGCGGATCGACAGCTATCCGCACGAATTCTCCGGCGGCATGCGCCAGCGCGTGGTCATCGCCCTGGCCCTGGCGGCGGAGCCGGAGCTGGTGATCGCCGACGAGCCGACCACGGCGCTCGACGTCTCGGTCCAGGCCCAGGTGATCGCGGTCTTGAAGCGGCTGTGCCGGGAGCGCGGCACGGCGGTGATGCTGATCACCCACGACATGGGCGTGATCGCCGAGACCGCCGACCGGGTGGCGGTGATGTATGCCGGGCGGATCGCCGAGATCGGCCCGGTGCGCACCGTGATCCGGCAGCCGCACCATCCGTACACGGTGGGGCTGATGGGCTCGATCCCCACGGTCGAGGGCGATGCCGACCGGCTGCAGCAGATCCCCGGCGCGATGCCGCGGCTGGACGCGATCCCGCCCGGCTGCGCCTTCAACCCGCGCTGTTCCGCCGCCTTCGACCGCTGCCGCAAGGACCGGCCGGAGCTGATGGCGGCGGGGCAGGGGGCGGCGGCCTGCTGGCTGGTGGAAGGAGGCCGGGCATGACGGCGGATGCGGTTGTCGAGGTCGTGGGCCTGTCCCGCCGCTTCGACCTGTCGCAGCCCTGGCTGGCCCGCCTGCTGGGCGGGGCGCCGCGGCTGACCCTGAAGGCGGTGCAGGATGTCAGCTTCACCATCCGCCGGGGCGAGACGCTGGCGCTGGTCGGCGAATCCGGCTCCGGCAAGTCGACCATCGCCCGGCTGGCGGTGGGGCTGCTGCAGCCCAGCGACGGGTCGGTGCTGATCGACGGCATCGACCTGGCCGACCCGGCGAAGAAGGCGCAGTTGGCCAGGCTGCGCCGGCGCATCCAGATGATCTTCCAGGATCCCTATGCCAGCCTGAACCCGCGCTGGCGGGTCGAGCGCATCGTGGCCGAGCCGATCCGCGCCTTCCGCCTGGCCTCGTCCCCGGCCGAGACGGCGGAGAAGGTGGCGGGGCTGCTGCGCCGGGTCGGGCTGGACCCGCGCGACGGGCGAAAATTCCCGCACGAATTCTCCGGCGGCCAGCGCCAGCGCATCTGTATCGCCCGGGCGCTGGCGTCGCAGCCGGAATTCATCGTCTGCGACGAGCCGACCTCGGCGCTGGACGTCTCGGTCCAGGCCCAGATCCTGAACCTGATGAAGGACCTGCAGCAGCAGGACGGGCTGACCTACCTGTTCATCAGCCACAATTTGGCGGTGGTCCGGCACATGGCCAGCCGGATCGGCGTGGTCTATCTCGGCCGGATGGTCGAGCTGGCGCCCGCCCGGTCGCTGTTCCGGGCACCGCGCCACCCCTACACCCGAATGCTGCTGGACGCGCTGCCGGACCTGGAGATGACCGGCCGGCCGCGACGGATGGTGGAGGGCGAGATTCCCAGCCCGATCGCCCCGCCGCCCGGCTGCGCCTTCCATCCGCGCTGCCCGCTGGCCAATGACCGCTGCCGGAGCGAGATACCGAAGCCGCTGTCCGCCGGCGACGCCCAGGTCGCCTGCCACGCGGTGGAGGAGGGGCGGGACGGCGTGCAGGCGGCGCCGCTGCGCATGACCGTATAGCCCTTCGCGAAGCCGCTTCGAACGACAGCCGATCAAGGGGCCCCTCCCGTTCAGGAGGGGCCCTTTCAACTCGTCCGCTCGGGCCTCCGGCGGCGGCTGATCCGGGTGAAACTTGACTCGTGCCGCTATTTCGTTAATAACTGACTGGTCAGTCATTAACGAAAGCGAGCGGACCGGCGATGGCGCAGGTGCGGAGACGGCGGAAGGAGGCGCGGCCGGCGGAGCTGCTGGAGGCGGCCTTCGCCTTGTTCGTGGAGAAAGGCTTCGCCGCGACGCGGATCGACGACATCGCCGCCCGCGCCGGGGTCAGCAAGGGCACGGTCTATCTCTACTTCCCGAGCAAGCAGGCGGTGTTCGAGGCGCTGGTGCGCCAGTCGGTGCTGCCGAATGTCGAGCGGCTGATCGGCGAGACCGCGCGGCCGGGCGTGCCGGTGCTGGAGATCCTGCCGCGGCTGCTGCGCGCCATCACCCAGACGGTGGCCGGGTCGCCGCTGCTGCACTTCCCGCGCCTGATCATCGCCGAATCCCCGCAATTCCCGGAGCTGGCGCAGTTCTGGCGCGAGACCGTGATCGACCGGATGCTCGGTGTCGTCTCCGGCCTGATCGAGCGCGGCATCGCATCCGGCGAGATCCGGCCGGTCGATCCGGCCGACGCCGCCCGGCTGATGATCGCGCCGCTATTGATGGCGGTGATCTGGGGCACCACCTTCGTCCGCCAGGACGAGAGCTTCGATCTCGGCGTCTTCATCGACCGGCATCTCGATATCTATCTGCGCGGCCTGGCGGCGGAGGCGCGGCCATGACGCGGCGGGTTCCCATCGCCGTCGCCGTCCTGATCGCGGCGGCCGTCGCCGCCGGCTGGTGGTTCGACCTGCCGGGCCGTCTCGGCTGGCGCCAGGGCCAGGGCGACACGCTGACCCTCTACGGCAATGTCGACATCCGCCAGGCCGAGCTCGGCTTCCGCGTCTCCGGCCGGCTGGCCGAGATGAGGCTGGAGGAAGGGGAGGCGGTGAGCGCCGGCCAGGTGCTGGCGCGGCTGGACGACCGGCCGTTCCAGGACAGCGTCGCCGCGGCGAAAGCCGCCGTTGGCGCGCGCCAGGCCGATCTCGACAAGCTGGTCGCTGGGCCCCGCGCCGCCGAGATCGCCCAGGGCCGCGCCACGGTGGCCGAGCGCGAGGCCGATCTGGAGAACGCCAGGCTGGCCTTCGCCCGCACCCAGGAGCTGCGGCAGAAGGGCAACGCGCCGCAATCGACGCTGGACCAGGCCCAGGCCGACCGCGACATGGCCCAGGCCCGGCTGGATTCGGCGCGCCAGGCGCTGGAGCTGCTGCTGGAAGGCAACCGGGCGGAGGACATCGCCGCCGGCCGCGCCAATCTCGCCGCCGCCCAGGCCGACCTCGCCACCGCCGAGACCGCGCTGGCCGACGCCACGCTGACGGCCCCGGCCGACGGCATCATCCTGTCGCGGGTGGCGGAGCCGGGGGCGATCATGGGGTCCAGCAGCGTCGCCTATGTGCTGTCGCTGACCAAGCCGGTCTGGATCCGGGCCTATGTGGCGGAGCCGGATCTCGGCAGGGTGCATCCGGGGCTGATGGTCGAGGTGGTCACGGATACGAGGCCGAACCGGCCCTACCATGCCCGCGTCGGCTTCGTCTCCCCGGTCGCCGAGTTCACGCCGAAGACGGTGCAGACGCCGGAGCTGCGCACCGACCTGGTCTACCGCCTGCGCATCATCGTCGACGACCCCGACCCGGCCCTGCGCCAGGGCATGCCGGTGACCGTGCGCGTGCCGAGGGCGGGATAAATGGCCGTCATTCTCGCCCCGCTGAGCCCCTTCCTTCACCGTCCCCCTCCCCTCGCGGGAGGGGGCCGGGGGGAGGGGGTTGGCGGGGCCAGAGCAGTCGGGACCGGGGCCGGTTCCAGCCGGTGGAAAC